>JADFHU010000266.1 GCA_022567055.1 Planctomycetota bacterium | reverse complement strand
ATTGGGCGAGGGGGGCATGGGGATGGTCTACCTGGCCCAGCAAGAGCAGCCCTTCCGCCGCCGGGTGGCGCTGAAGATCATCAAGCTGGGCATGGACACCCGGCAGGTCATCGCCCGCTTCGAGTCCGAGCGGCAAGCCCTGGCGCTGATGAACCACCCCCACATCGCCCGGGTGTTTGACGCCGGCACCACCGAGCAAGGCCGGCCCTATTTCGTGATGGAGCACGTGGCCGGCATCTCCATCACCAAGTATTGCGACCAGCACCGCCTCAGTATCCAAGAACGGCTCCAGCTCTTCACCCAGGTGTGCCAGGCCATTCATCACGCCCACCAGAAGGGCATCATCCACCGGGACATCAAGCCCTCCAATGCGCTGGTTACGCTGCACGAGGGCAGGCACATTGTGGTGGTCATCGACTTCGGCATCGCCAAGGCCACCAGTCAGCAGTTGACCGAGAAAACACTGTTCACCCAGTACGCCCAGATGGTCGGCACCCCCGAATACATGAGCCCGGAACAGGCGGAGATGAGCCGGTTAGATGTGGATACCCGAACGGACATCTATTCACTCGGCGTGCTGCTCTACGAATTGCTGACGGGCACCACGCCATTCGACTCAAAGACGCTGCGTGAAGCCGGATACGCGCGGATGCAGCAAATCATTCGAGACAGCGAGCCCCCGAAGCCCTCCACGCGACTCAGCGACCTGGGCGTCACGCTGACGGAGTTGGCCAGCCTGCGACGGACACGTCCCGAGAGCCTGTGCAATGCCGTTAGGGGTGACCTTGACTGGATCGTGATGAAGAGCATGGACAAGGACCGCAACCTGCGCTACGAAACCGCCAACGCTTTGTCCATGGACATCCAACGACATCTGGAGTGCGAACCGATTCTGGCGCGGCCACCGAGCGCCGCCTACCGTTTCCAAAAGATGGTCAAGAGGAACAAGCTGGTTGTGGCGGCCAGCGCCTCTGTCGTGGCTGCCCTTGTCATCGGGTTGGGGATTTCGGTCACCCTATTCGTGCGGGAGAGAAGCGCATACCAGCAATTAGAGCTGTCTAAAGAGGCCGAATCGCGTGCCCTTGAGGCCGAATCCGAGCAGCGACAACTCGCAGAGACCAACGCGCACCAAGCCCGACTGAATCTCTACGCAGCCGACATAAAACTGGCCTCTATCGCTCTGGAAGAAGGTCATCGACGGCACGGCGTAGATTTACTGAACCGCCATCGTCCTCAATCGGGTGAGGATGACCTGCGAGGCTTCGAGTGGCGTTACCTATGGGGACGCTTAAAAGGCGACGAGATCGCTTCATTCGCCGATGGACATTGCAACGCGTTGTCGTATTCCCCCGACGGGCGTTACCTTGTGTCCAGTTCACCGAACGGATTAAGGGTTCGGGATGCGAATACTCTGGAGTATATCACGACACTCCCTCTGAGCGCCATGACTCTATCATTCTCGGCGTCGGGCGCAACGCTTGCTGTTGGCTCCGCGCACGAGGTCACGCTCTATGATACGAACACTTGGCAAGAGGCGTCGTTGCTTGAGGCGGCTGATTACCCGGCTGTGTTCTCACCGGATGGACAGTGGCTGGCGACCAATACGAAACCGGAGGGGCGCTTTCAACTCTTGGAGGCTCGGACTCGCGATGTAGTGGCGACGTACGACACGCAACCGGGGCTTCAGGTTCAGAGCCGCAATATCTTGAACTTTTCTCGAGATGGGCGATGGATGGTCACGCCTGCGGAGGGCGTCCACGGCACGGATTGGATCCGACTCTGGTCGCTGGCGGACGGCAAAGAAGTACCGATCGATCGGTTCGGATCATTCCCGACTTCAGCCGACTTCTCCGTCGATGGAAAGAATCTCTTCATTGGCACTTGGGATGGGACGCTCGTCGTTTGGGATCTGCAAGCTCAGCAGGCGACTGGCGTGCTGAAAAATCATTCGGCGGCAATCTGGCAGGTGAAGGTGTCTCCTGATGGTCGAGTCATTGCATCCTGCGGCGCCGACAGTTCGATTATTCTCTGGGATGCAAGTACTCGCCGCCAACTGGCTCGGTTGCCGGGACACACCGGGGATATCTTTGACTTGGACTTTTCTGCTGATTCACGGCGTCTGGCATCCGGCGGTGTAGACGGCACGGTGAAAATCTGGGATGTCAGCAACCTACGCCGTGAGCCGGTTCTCGAACTGACTTGGGACCCGTTGGGCTTTCTGGATGATGGGCGTCAAGTGGTCGCTGTTCGGCCGGACGCAACGCTTCAGATCTGGGACTTCGAGAGCAATCGGATTGCCGACTTCAATCTACCGACAGAATACACAAACGAGCTGACGCGGTCATACCATGGATTCGATTTCGCACCCGACACGGGCATGATAGCCATCGGAACAACCGTCGGAGCCGTGGAACTGTGGAACGCGTCAACTCGCGCGCGGATCAAAGCTTGGCCAGCGCACATGACTCATGTGAGTGCCGTTCGTTTTACCTCCGATGGGAGAAAACTGGCCACGGGTAGTCATGCCGGAGACATCACAGTCTGGGATGTGAAAACCAGAGACCAGCTTTATCAGATTCCTTCACAAGGGTCAGAGATTTCCTGCGTCGCGTTTTCTCCAGATGATCAGTATCTGGCGTATTGCACTGGGAGTTCAGTTCAGGCTTACCACCTTTCGGGCCAGCTTGAAGCAATACCCTTGGAAGAGAACCATGGCGCCGTAACCGTCGCTTTTTCCCCCGATGGCAAACTCCTCGCCAGTTCATCCTTCGACAGTACCGCACGGCTTTGGGAGATTCCCTCCGGCGAATCCAAGGCCATCCTCAGAGGGCATCTCATGGGCGTTCCAGGGGTTGCCTTTGCCCCAGATGGAAAATCGGTGGTGACCGGCGGCCATGATCGCAGAATGAAGTTTTGGAGTCTGGCGACCCACCAGGAGTTGATGACACTCACACTCGATGGCGTTCACTGTTGCCATCGCTTCTCCCCCGACGGAACCACGCTGGCAGTCAGCACGATCATGCCCAGCGGCGAAAGAAGCATCCATCTCTACCGAGCCCCGTCGTGGACGGAAATTGCTGCGGCTGACGTATCTTTGGACAAGGCACGCGAGTAGAGCGATATGCGTGCAGCCTCTCAGCGCGTGATTCTGTTCGTTTGACCCCTTTGGCCCGGTAAGGGAACGGCAAGAAATAACTCGGACTTTTGCATGCCCAATTGCACCCCATCTTTGATCGCTTCTCAATCGCGAAATCCGCGACGTAGGACAGCTACGCCTGTGGTTTCGCTCAATCGGGCGCGACCCAATATAGGGCACACTTGGACCCCAAATTGTCCAACTTATTTCTTGCCGATCCCTTATCACGGTATGAGGAACTCAGGATGCTAAAAGGCAACGCGATTATCGGCCAGTCGGGCGGACCGACGAGCGTGATCAATGCATCGTTGGCAGGAGTGGTCGAAGCTGCTAAAGGGCTTGATGGTATCGAAAAAATACTGGGAATGCGCTACGGCATTGAAGGCTTCATGGCAGAAAACATAATTGATTTGGGTGATGAATCTTCGGAGGCCATTGCCGGCCTGAAAACAACTCCTTCCAGCGCGCTGGGTTCCTGCCGCCACAAACTTCAGGAGGAGGATCTGCCAAAGATTCTGGAACTGCTAAAAAAGTTTAACATTCGATATGTGTTTCTGATCGGTGGAAATGATACGATGGATACTGTTCATCGTCTTGAAGCTTACGCCCAAAAGCAACATTGCGAACTGATCGGTGTGGGCATTCCTAAAACGGTTGACAACGACCTGTTCGGGACGGACCACACTCCGGGTTTTGCCAGTGCCGCTCGGTATATGGCTCTGTCGGTCATGCAGGCTGGTGTTCTGGCTCGGGACATGCAGAAAGTCGATCAGTTTGTCATATATCAATGTATCGGTCGCGAAGCAGGCTGGCTCGTTGGAGCAACGGCAGCAGGTAAAAAGAACCCCGCAGATGCCCCGCACATCATGTGTCTGCCGGAACGCTCGTTTGACAAGGACAAGTTCATTGCCGATGTCAAAAAGTGTCACGATGAATTTGGATTTATTTACGTCGTCTGCGGCGAAGGCATTACCTATGCTGACGGCACCCCGGTTTCGGCCTCGCAAACTGAAGACAAGTTTGGCAATGTTGAATTCGGAGCCATGGGTGGAACCAGTGTGGCGATGAGTCTGCACAGGATGATTTCCGACGCGTTTGGTTTCCGCGGAGAGTTCCAGATCACCGAGTCATTGCCGATGTGTGCTGCGGACAGGGCGGTTCAACTAGATATTGATGAGGCTTACCTATGCGGGCAAAAGGCAGTCGAACTGGCGGCTAAGGGTACGACCGGTGTCATGATTACACTGGTCAGAGAACCAGGCAGCGATTATGTCTGTACGACCGGGACCATACCCTTAAATGATGTTGCGGTGAAGGCCAAGCCTATGCCCGATTCATATATCAATGCAGAGGGCAATTTTGTAACGGAGGCTTTTTTTGATTATCTGCAACCCTTGGTCGGAGAAATGCCGAATTTTGTGGCACTCAAATCTTAGACCTTATTATCCGTAGAGGAGACATAGTATGAAGCACGAAGAAAAATACACGCAATTTTCGTTGGTTCAGGAAATGCTGGATACCCCAGCGGTACTGAAAGATTTTAGCTTGGACCATGCCGGAGAGGTGATCGCGGCAATCCAAAAGGCTGGTAAGTTGTTCATGACGGGTGAGGGTTCAAGTCGAATATTCCCCGCAAAAAACGCTATTTACACGGCAATGTGCCAGGGGACGTCGCTGAATCTTGCGACAGATGGTGGTCGGCAGGCGGCAGAGTATGACCTGTCGGATTATGTTGTCTTTGGAGCATCCAACAGTGGATCAACCAAAGAAGTGATCACTTTGTTCAACCAATTGAAAGGCCGTCATAACCACCTCTATGGTCTTACCGCTCGCGAAAACACGAAGCTGGCCGAGATGGCCCGGGAAACCTTTGTCTTGAAATGTGGTTGGGAACAGGCTGTGGCTGCGACAAAGAGCGTTGCCGAGCAGGGGCTCTTTTACCAGGAATTGCTGGCACAGGCGAATGGCAACACGCTGAAAGACCAACTCGGTGGATTAACCGATGCCGTTGAAGACGCGTTGACACTGGATATTGATTCAGAGATCACCCAGGCGATCGCAAATGCCGGCATGATACATTTTGCTGGAAGAAATGATGGTGTGGCAGAGGAATTGACGCTAAAGACCAACGAGATCACTCGCAAAAAGAGCGATTACCTGGAAGGGACATACGCGGTACATGGCATCGAAGAAGTGATGGAGTCTGATGATGTGGTTATCCTCATCGATCCTTTTGAAGGTGAGCTTGATAAAATCCGGGAAACCCTTGCTGAGGGTATTGGAACTAAAGTGTATGCAATAAGTGACCAAGAGACGATCTTCCCGACGATCAAAGTCAAAGATGCCGGGCCACTCAAGAATTATGTTTATCTCGCGGCCGGCTGGAATATCCTGGTGGAAGTGGGTATTGTTCTAGGAATCAATCTTGATAAAGCCGAACGCGCCCGAAAAATTGGCAATGAATTTGTCGGATAAACAACGTTTGGCAAACACAGGTGCTTTAAGATTTGCAGGCAGTCTGGGCAAGCGCCGATGCCCCGGTGATCCCTGCGTCTTCACCCAGCACGGCAAAGCAAAGCCGCAGATCGCCTCTTTCAAACAAGCGCCCGATGTATTGTTGGTAGAAATGACGTATGCGGGCCAGGAGTGCGTCGCCGGCAGCGATCATACCTCCTGCAAACACGATGGAATGAGGGTCCGTCGTCTTGACCATCTGTATGCAGAGCAGGGCAAGGGCTTTCGCTGTTCCGTCGACGATCTCATTTGCCAGGGAATCTCCATGACCTGCGTGCTCGAAGACATCTTTGCAGGTTATCTTTTTCTGCTCTTCGAGTACCGTGGTCAGAGACGATTGGGCTCCGTTCTGAAGGGCTTCGGTGGCCCTGGCAGCGGTTGAACTGGCAGAGGCATAAGCTTCGACGCATCCATTCTGGCCACAGGGACATGGTCTTCCGGCGGGATATATGATGACGTGTCCCAATTCGGCAGCGCCTCCGGTGGGACCGTGGATCAATTTACCATCGCTGACAATGCCTCCTCCAATACCTGTGCCCAGTGTCAGCATGATCATATGATCGACTCCTCTTGCAGCTCCAATGACATACTCGGCCCAACAGGCAGCATTGGCATCGTTTGCCAGGATGGTTGGTTTGCCAAATCGTTCTGCGACCATGTCTCTGAAGGGTACATTTTTAAACAGGGGGAGGTTAGGTGCAGCCTCAATGATTCCTTTGGTGGTATTGACTAGGCCTGGAGAACCGATCCCAACTGCGCTGACATCCGCTAATGACAGCTCGTGCTGCTTCAGGAGTTCTGAAGAGGCAGCGTGGAATTCTTCGACAATGGATTCCGGTCCCATGTCAGTTCCGGTTGGGACCGAGATTTTGCCAATAAGCTTGAGATCGGTATCAAAACAACCGATTTTGATATTTGTGCCACCCAGATCGATACCCAAAAGATATTCTGCCATGTTTCTTAACTTCGCTTGTTGCTTGCCCCCAACTATTCCCATAGAATTCATAGGTAATGGATATTCAGGAAGCTTACATTAGCCATGGGGATTAAACAAGTTCGAATTCTTGCGCAGGCAAGGTGAATTAAGGAGAGTGCAAAATGAAGTCGCCTCTGTATCTGTTGTCTCTGTTTCTCGGCGTGGTGTTGGTCGTGCATCTGGCCATGAATGGGCAGGTGGGCAGCGTGATGAAGAATACGCGCGTTGCCAACGCGGTTTTCTGGTGCATCGGCGCGGTCACCGCGGTGGCGATTGGCTTAACGGGCTGGCAAAGCGGCGCTTTGGCGACTCTCAAACAGGTCAATCCGATCTTGCTGACAGCCGGCGGGATGGGCGCCTGTCTGGTCTTTGCGATCGCCTGGCTGATGCCGCAGGTCGGGGCTCGGGATGTCATGATCACGTTGCTGGCGGGCCAGATCATCGGCGGCATGGTGCTGTCTCATTTCGGCTGGTTGGGTTCACCTCAACAGTCGATTACCATGATGAAAATCTTCGGAGTGGTGATCATGATCGCGGGGGTCATCCTGACGACAGTGGAGCGTGGCAAGCCCGGCTAGCGACAACACTCCGTTGCCCATTCCTTGTGGACGGTGCGCCGCATAGCGATGGGGTGCTCACAGTGACAGAAACAGACGCGCTTGCCGTGCCTTAGGAGTTGTGCAAAAATAAATCATTGGTTTTACGCTCAGATTTGCGTCAGATTCGTTCGTGATCGATTGAGCGAAACCGGAAGCGTAGCTGTTCTACGTTGAGGATTCGCGATTGAGGAACGGACGA
>JADFHU010000265.1 GCA_022567055.1 Planctomycetota bacterium | reverse complement strand
GGCGATCGAGATTATGCGTTTGCTGAATCTCTCCGTGTCGAAAGAACAAATCAAGCGGATTACGCTCTCGGTGTCACCGGACGTCGCCGAATACCTCCAGAACGAGAGGCGCTCCATCATCGCCCAAATCGAACAGAACGCCGACAAACGGATTACCATTCACGCGATTCCCGACTATACCGGTGGCAAGCATGATCTTGTCTGCTACAATGAGCGCAATAGTGTGGTAAAAGTCTAGTGCAGTCCCAAGGTCACCAAACTGGAGTTCCGAAGTTGGAGACGGTTGATCTCGATTTTGCACGTCAGGTCCTTGCGGCCGAAGCAAATGCCATCGAGTCTATGACCTCCGTGATTAATGACTCGTTCGTTCAGGCCATAACGACACTGCTGGAAAGTAGGGGCTCCTGTATCGTGACGGGCATTGGTAAAGCCGGTCTTATCGCCCAAAAAATAAGTGCCACCTTGGCCTCGACGGGGACGCCAAGTCACTTTCTTCATGCTGCCGAGGCCGTGCACGGTGACCTGGGTCGAGTGCGTCCCGATGATGTCCTGGTCGTACTGAGTCACGGCGGCGAGACTGAGGAAATCATCCGTCTGATCAATCTGGTGAAACACGGTCAAATACCTTTGATCGCCATTACTGGCGACGCTCAATCGACCCTGGGTAGGCACAGCGACATCGTACTGTGCATCGGAAAAATCGTAGAGGCGTGTCCTCTGGGCGTTGCGCCGAGCGTGTCAACGACCTGTATGCTGGCGCTGGGTGACGCACTCGCATTGACCCTGATGAAGGCCCGCGATTTCGGTGTGGAAGACTACGTGCGATACCACCCCGGTGGCTCGCTCGGCGCCAAGCTCATGACCGTCGAGCAGTCCATGATGTTTAACCCAGGTGAAAAACTGCCCATCGCCTCGGTCGATGACACGCTGGAAGAGATGCTGGAGAAGACGACCGACGTCAAACGGCACGGTGCCGTCATGCTGGTCGATGACACCGGCAAGTTGGCGGGCATCATCACAGATGCCGACCTTCGACGACTCCTGACGCAGCACGGACATGATGCCCTACGGAAACGCACCATGGAGGTCATGACCCGAGACTGCAAGCGAATCCGGCTCGATGCCTTGGCCTCGGAGGCCACCGGGTTGTTTCACCAACACCGCATTGACGAGCTGCCCGTGGTGGATCCGAACGACCGACCCGTGGGGCTGATCGACGTGCAGGATGTTGTAACCCTCAAAGTCGTGGGGTGACGGGAGTGACCATGTCCGACAGACGGACCATCGATTTCTCAGC
This sequence comes from Planctomycetota bacterium, assembly GCA_022567055.1. Lineage (GTDB taxonomy): Bacteria > Planctomycetota > Phycisphaerae > Sedimentisphaerales > Anaerobacaceae > JAIPFM01. The sequence goes on along the minus strand of JADFHU010000265.1, from coordinate 6,137 downwards.
CATCGATTGGATCATTAGCGATGTGGATGGTGTTCTGACCGACGGGACCATTCTCTTGGGCGCGGATGGGTCGGAACAGAAACGGTTTCATCTGCAGGACGGCCATGGCATCCGACTCTGGAGGCGGGCCGGGGGTGACATGGCCTTGCTCAGTGGTCGGGCTTCGCCGGCGACACTTCGTCGTGCGGAACAGCTCGAAATCAAGCATGTATTCGAGGACTGTCATCACAAGCTACCCGTCCTCAAGGAGTTTCTGAAGACACAGGGCATCTCTCCAGAGAGGGTGGCCTATGTGGGTGACGACCTCCTTGACCTGCCGCCGGTGCGGCATGTGGGTTTCGGTGTGGCGGTGGCCGACGCCGTTGATGAACTCAAGGAACATGCCGATCATGTGACCTCCCGCCCCGGCGGCAGAGGGGCCGTGCGTGAAGTGATTGACTATATCCTCAAACGGGCGGGCAAGTGGGACAGCCTGATGGAGCGCTATTTGGTCTGAAAGGAGAGCCAGCCATGGTCCTTAGAAAGTGTGTGGTGGGGTTCCTATCGTTGAGCTTGCTGATGGCCGCCTACTTTGGGTATCTGCGTTTGGTCAAGACCCCTCCGATTGAGACCGACGCCATCGGCGAGAACGAGTTCCTCTCTTTTGCTGACGCGAGCGACGGCAGTGGAGGGGAGTTTGGCGAGATCACCCATATCCAGGTTCAGGACCCGGTTTATGTCCATCGGGATGAAAACAAGCGCGTCGACCGGGAGCTGGGTTTCGCGGAGTTGTACCAGCAGGGCCGAAGCAGATGGCTGGTGTCCAAGCCCTTCATGAATCTCTATCCTTCCAACCGGCAGTTCATCTGTCGAATAACAGCAGATGAAGGCGCTTTTCGTGTTGAGAACAGTCGCACGCCCTATGCCAGTGATGTGACCTTCACCGGCAACGTGCATGTCCATCTCGCGCCCGAGCCGAACAGTCCTTGGGAGGAAGTAGACATCTTTCTGGACGACATCGTCTTCCTGGATGACAAGACGCAGTTCTCCACCTCTGGGGCGATTCACGTCCAGTCGGAGCGCGTCGATCTACGCGGAAAGGGCATGCAGTTTGTGTATGACCCCATACGGGAGCGCCTCCAGTATTTTCACCTGTTCGAACTGGAGCAGCTTCAGGTGAAGGCCTCACGGGACCTCTTCTCAAAGGAAACTGAGTTTGCGAGTTCGATATCGAAGGGTGCCTCCCTCTCGGCGGGTGGAGAGGGCAACCTCGCGGCGTCGACATCCGGATCGCCGATCCCTTACGAATGTGTCTTTCACGAAAACGTGGTGATTCGCACGCCTAAACGACAGGTCCTCTCCTACGACCTCATTGCCTTGACAGATATATTTTGGCGCGGCATATCGGATGAGCCCGATCTTCGGGCGGAGGGTTCTTCCGATGCCCAGGCATCGGGCGGTCCCATTGCCTCCCACGCCCTGTCGGACGTCCACGATAAGGCCGGCATCGACATCGTCATTACCTGTGATAATGGGCTTTTACTGGCACCGCGTGATGCGAATTGGGTCGAACTCGACTTGAAACCGACAGAAAGGGCGATTCCGGTCGAAGGGTCCCCGTTGGCACGGCAAGCCGGCCAGGCCAAGTTTGAGGCCCGAGAGATCCACTACAGTTTGTTGTCGCGAGATGGTTTAGCACTGGGGCCATTGGAACTGACCTTCTATGCGCCGCAGCCCAATGACGCCGGCCCGACGGGAAGTCTCGTTCCGATCAAGGTGACGGCCCAAAGGCGTGGCCTCTTTCTGTCACAAGAAAACAGCATTCTGTTCGAGGGGGACTGCGAATGTCGGCTGTTAAGAGAAGATCCAAACGTCGTTGAGGAGTTCTCCCTCAAAGCGCCCCAGCTTCGGATCGACTTTGTCGACGGCAAAGAGCGGCAGGCCATCGCCTCCAATTTCGACTTCAAACATCTGGAGGCTTCCGGAGGAGATGTCACCCTGGGAATCTATTCGAGATCGCGGGCCGCCCTGACGCCTGAAAACTCCGATGGCAATGACATCGACAGGCTCCTCGCCGGCATAGAGCTGAAGTGTCAGCATTTTGAAGTCGATCCCAACAGCGGCAATGAAGTGTTCATTGCCACGGGTCCCGGCAGCATCCGGCTGAACAACTCTAAGTCGCAGGGGTTCCGACAAAGGACGGACAGCGGGCGGCGCTACTACGCCATGTTGGAAGGATTTGACACGCTCTGGTTCTATGTGGCCGAGAACAGAATCGTGGCCGATGGGAATGCCGACATGATGGTGTTCGACTATTTTCCCGTTGTTGACGATGGCGACGCTTATCAGGAGATACGCGCCCAGGCAGACCACATTGAAATCCAGCTCGTGACCACCGAAGAGGGTGAGAGGGAAATGGGCAATTTGATCGCCGAAGGGAATGTCTACTTTGAAAACACCGAACGTAACCAGCACCTGCAGGCCAGCGGACTCTCCTATGATCATGAAAAGCTGGCGCTTGTCATGTGGAGCGACCTGCAGAGCCCTTGCTTCGTCGACGGTTTAGCCGTCCCTGGGATTCAGATGGACCTCAAGACTGGTGAGATTCGGTTCGAGTTCCTCGGGCCCGGTGAGTTCCCGTTGAACTAGTTTTTCTTGCCGCTTAAATGTTGAGTCGCGGCTCCATCCACGCCTCTATCTCTTGAAGAATGAACAGCGATACTTTAGGACATCCGCGCGGCTGATGATCCCCCTCAATTGGCCGGCATCAACGATCGGCACCTGATAAAAGCTATTTGATATGAGGCAGCCGCAAATCTCTTCGATGCTGTCTTTCGGACTAAAACAGACAGGGTTGGTGGTCATCAAATCCTTTACCTCTTTACACGTGGCCTCGGGCTGGCAGATGAACCTGAGTAGGTCCTTTTCCGTGAGAATGCCCTGAAGGATATTTTGGGCGTTCACCACGGGTAGACCTGGCATATTGTATTTGACGATCAGGTCCATGGCTTCGGCAATTGGCGTTTTCGGAGTCACTGGGAGCAACCCACACTGCATGATCTCTTCTGCCAACCCATCCTTGGAACGCTTTGTCCGGGCGAAGGGTTGAGTCGCTTTGACCTGGCGTCGGTAATACTTGATGAGATCAGCCCGCGTGATCATTCCAGAAATCGTCTCGTTTTGCATAATGGGCACGCGCCGGAAAGGTGTCTCCACCAAGAAGTGGGAAATCTCACCTAAACAGTCTTCCGTGTCGAAGCTCACCACCTCCCGAGTCATGTATTCTTCCACCGTGCCTGGCAAATAGTCATTCTCAAATAATAACAGCAGTAAGTCTTTTTCCGATAACACGCCCACCAATCGTCCCTCATGGGTGACGAATAGTGCACTGATCCGCGTGGAGACCAGGAGGTGAACCGCTTCCGACACAGGGGCGTTTGTCTTCGTACTGATCACGCCATATTGCATGACGTCTTTCGCCTTCACGTCCTTAACGTCCAGGCAGGATGGAGTTTCGAGGCTTTTTGGAATGCTAACCGTATTGCTCATATTCAGGGTTCCCCGTAAAAAAAGGCGTAGCGTTACATAAGACCAGCAACTCAACTACAATCACAGATTTTATCGTCGTAAAGAGGAGGGACATTCAGAAATAAGGCAACCACTATTCAAAAACACGTGAAATCCGTTGATGGCTGTCGCTTAGACGACCCGTCGCACCCGGCATAAATCCTATCGTTCAGATGTGATCTGAGTGCGAGATAACTACATGTTTATTGGAACAACCCCCTTGTTCAGGCCGTATTCCGACCACTTAGAGGGGCCGGCGTTGCTCGCACTCAGTTGCATTTCGCACCCGAAGTCGGCTATACTGGCCCATTTTAGAGAAAGGCATGGCTATGAAAGAGAAGAGCCTAGCTCACCCAGGCCGCGTCGTCGAACTCCGGCCTGATCATGCGATTGGCTGCCTCATGTTGACGATGCCCTGGCCGCCCGTGCCGATGATGGCCACATTGACCTTCGCACTGGGGGCCACGAAGCCGGCGCCGCCTAGAACATGACGCGGCACCACCGAAAAAGCCGTCACTGCGGCGGCGTCCTGCAGGAATGCGCGGCGGGGAATGCTTGGCTTATTCTCTTGGCGATGTGAAGATTGTTGACCCAGGGCTGGTTCTCCTTGTATTGGCCCAGTCCAAAAATCTCCATCGGGCTTCTGGCGACTGATTTGCATCTCGCCACTGCCGCCGTAGGTTACCAGAATTGAGAGGAGAATGCCAGATGGTCTGCACAGTCGTTCGTCTCCCATCGAATTATGCGCTGCTATTGCCTGTGTTCTTCCCACCATCCTCTATCAGGCGAGTTTGGGTGTGGTCTGAATCGCCCATATTGTTCGATGCACCGAATTACATCGGTCACTAGGTGGCGTTTGGGCGACGTGCGATTCATCCATTCTGCGATCAATTTGGGTGTGGTCGAAACAGGTACACCTAGATCAGACGCAACTCTGATTGCCCGTCTGTCGTCCGTAGCCAAGGTCGCATCACGATTTGATGCGATCGCCAGGCATGCCGCCTCTCCGTCGTCGATGATCCCTGCAAGCCTGATAAAGCTTTCCAGTTCTGCCGTTCCTGAGGGCGCTGTCACTTGAAGCACTCCCCCAGCAATAAGGGGCGCTATATCAACCTCTACCAGAATCAATTCGTCCAGAGTATCTGCGCACTGTTGCTTGACATACAGACTCTCATCCAGGACTTCTTTCGGTATCATCGCTTGATCGATTGATGCTGTCACGATTTCGCTCAGATGTTGTGAAGCATATAGATTTATCAAACAACACGAATCAATGACCGTTGCACGCATTCCTCACATCCATATCGCTTAGTTCTCCGCAAGAAGTGATCGCTGGAAATCAAGGCGGCACTCCTCTACGGTTCCATCATCCATAACGCTGGTGCTTTGGCTCATCTGCTCGACAATTTCCCGGGCGGTGACGCGATCTACATCCAGAAACCTGGCTAGTTGCCCTTCACTGATTTTGGCTTTTTCATAAGCATGAACTGCCAGATAAACATAACGGTCTGGATATGGCTTATTAGTTTCTTGTTGCTTTGGCAGTTGTAGTATTTCCTTGGCTTTACGAACTTCAAAGCGAGATTCTCGCAAATGTTTTATTGTTCCTTCGGGAATCAGGGTTAGGTCTTCGAGGCGATATGCCATGGCTTCAACTGAAACGAAATAGAGATTGCTTAGTCTACATAGGTCAGCCACATGAAAGTCTCCCGTCGTTGAGACGATTTCGTTGAAGCGTCGTCGTAAGGACGTCGGCGGCATTAAAAGGCACATACCGAACGCTTCAGCAAATCGCTCGTTGGCGGGCTTCTTTCCTGGATGAGTCAAATAATCCACACCCGGTTTGTAGCGATCCACAACAACGTGGCCGAATTCATGAACAAGTGATGCACGCCGCCGTTCGACAGGGTGCTTTCGGTTGATTAGAATACAACAGCCTAAGGCTCCGGCATAGGCATACATGCCTGCAATTCGTGACGGCAGATTCCCATACATGATCCTCAAACCTACATTTGTTTCGAGAAGGCTACGCAATTCGTAAATGGGTTGGTCACCAAGCCCGAGTCGATTCCTTTCACGAATGGCAACATCCTCAGCCAAGACATCGATCTTGACGTGATTCGCAAGCTGAACTTCAGGTGGATAGCTGAAGTTCATGGGTGCATCCATAAGTCGTTCAAGCTCGCAGTAGTTTTCAGAAAATCTTTGCAACGTTTGAATAGCGGCCTCAACTTGACCGTTTCCAGGTTCTACCTTGCTTGCGATGGCCCTGAGATGAGGTTGAAGATCCGCTACAGGCTCACCGGGACGAACGAGTTCATGAACCGACCGTCCATAGAGAGAGGCAAGCTTGATGATCTCTTCAGGCTTGGGGGGCCTGGTCCCTTTCTCAATGGCGATAAGGATTGGACGACTACATTTTAGATGAGCGGCGGCCTCTTGTTGCGTCAAGCCACGCGCCTTACGCGCTTCGGCAAGGAGCCCACCGAGTCGCTCTGGGTCTATTGGCGGCAAATTAAGCATGTCGAATACCTCCAGGCGTTATACGGCAATAGCGGGTGCCATCATTCGGGCCCATTTCCAGCCCTGCT
>JADFHU010000264.1 GCA_022567055.1 Planctomycetota bacterium | reverse complement strand
AGACAAGCTCTACATAATGTACTAGAATTATTAGTACACTTTGTATGAAGGCAATCACAGATGGCCCTATGGATGCAGATCACACCGGGAACGGACAAGGCGGTCTATGTCCAGATCATGGATCAGGTCAGCGAGGCCGTGGCCCGGGGCGAACTCAAGCCGGGGGACAGGCTCCCAGCCGTACGCAAGCTTGCCGCGGAACTGGTCGTCAATCCCAACACCGTCGCCAGGGCCTACACCCTGTTGGAGCAATCGGGCCTGGTCAACACCAAGACCGGGTCCGGCACCTTCGTGAGCGACCCCCGCTTGCGCCGGCGCGACGCCGCCGACTTGAATTTACTAACGGAGCGCATGGACACCGTCATCGCCCGGGCACTGACCCTCGGCCTGGAGCCCGAAGCGCTCGTGTCCTTGTTTTCCGAACGCATGCAGCGATTTGTTCCCAATTCTTCAAAGAGGGAGAGAAAGCGATGAATGAAATCGTCTTAGAAACCCGGGGGCTGACCAAATACTTCGGTCCCTCGCCGGCACTGGACCACCTCTCCGTGAAGATCCCCAAGGGCACGGTCTGCGGCTTCCTGGGACGCAACGGCGCAGGAAAAACGACGGCCATCAGGCTGATGCTGGGCCTGTTGCAGCCGACCGCCGGATCCGCTTCGCTGTTGGGATGTCCCTCCGATGCCCTCACGCCAGAGATCCGGGCCCGGGTCGGCTATGTGACCGAGGGCCATCGTCTCTTCGGTTCGATGACCATCCAGGGGATCGAGCGTTTCCAAAGGGCCTTTTTTCCCGATCAGTGGGACGGCAAGTTTTTTACAGAGATGATCGAGTACTTCGAGCTTTCACCCCGGCAGAAGATCAAACGCCTCTCCAACGGCGAACGTGCCCAGGTCTCCTTGGCCCTGACCCTGGCGCCACATCCGGAACTCCTGATCATGGATGACCCCACCTTGGGCTTGGACGCCGCGATTCGTCGGCAATTCCTGGAAGGCATGGTCAATCTGATCATGAAAGAGGGACGGACCGTCCTCTTCTCCAGTCATATCCTCGGTGACGTCGAGCGCGTGTGCGATCGACTTCTGGTCCTGGATCGAGGTGTCCTGCGCGCCGACTGCACGCTGGAAGAGTTTCGGCAGGCCGTTCAGAAGGTGACCTTCTCATTTAAAGAGACAGCGCCCCCTGAGATCGACTTGCCGGGGGTACTCCAGACTCGGCGAAGTGACACCACGCTGGAAGTGGTGCTGGTCAATTCGTCGCCAGACCAAATCACGCGGTGGGCGGAGCAACATCAGGTAGAACAACATTCGACCATTCCCATCAGTCTGGAAGACCAGTTCATTGATTTTACGGCGTCCCGCCAGTCCAAGCCCTTATTTCGCTGGGAGGAGAACTGAGATGAAGTTTTTGGCCTTGCTGAAAAAGGAACTGAGGGAATCTCTGATACCCATCATCTTGGCAACGCTGGTATTTGGCGGCATCACGACGCTGATGATCCAGGAGTTTGTCCACAACGGTGGGAACGACTATCGATTCTACGCGCACTATGCCAACGCCGGTCAAACCTACTGGCTCTTCCACAGCTTTCCTCTTGGAGAGATCGGCGTCCTGCTATTATTTGCATCCATTGTGCTGGGACTCACACTCGGAGCCCTCCACTTCGGGTTGCCCTTTTTGACCAGGACTTGGGCCTTTTTGTTGCACAGACCCGTCACCCGATCTGCCATCCTGGGTAGCAAACTCCTGGTGGGTCTGATCGGCTTTGCCCTGTCTCTAGGTCTCCCCTGGTCCTGGGCCTATGCACATATCCAGCAGGTCAAGGCCACCGGATTCCCATCCAACCCACGAGTCTTTTGGGAAGGCTGGCTATTCATTGGCTTGGGCCTGGCGCTCTATCTGGGTACCGGCCTATGCGCGATGACAGACGCCCGGTGGTATACCACGCGATTGATCGGACCCGTCTTCGCCGTCCTGTTGATTCTGGCGGTCTTCACTGAACAGACGAGCATCGTCGTCGCGTTTGAGTTGTTGTTTATCGTTGTCGCGATGCTCCTGATTCTACTGGTAGCCACGTTTCTCAATAGGGGTTCCAGGCTCTAGGTCTTGAGCCGCATTTAGGAAGTAGCGATGAAATCCATGCTAAAATATGCCTCCGCAGCCGCTCACATCTTCATAGTGGCCCTGATCCTGATAGGTCTCGTCCATTGCCTACAAGGCATCACCATAGGATCTGCAAAACTGTTCGTTCGCAAACCCGAGCAAGTCAAACGGCAGTCCGATCCGGCCCGTCGTTCCTTCGTGTTCCTGCCGGACGGAACCCTTCACCAGATCCGAACGATCAGTGACGCGAATGACTTGGCCGGCAGAAGCATTGAAGAGGTATATGATGCGAACAACACGTTGGTCATTCGCAGACACTCGTCCAAGGAACCGGACCAAACCTACCTCTCATTCCCCTTTCCCTTAAACAACCCCTCCTTGGACAGTAGATCCATGATCACACCAGCGTTCTCCAGTACCTTGGACATGCCGGTCTTCGAAAACGCTACGCTCCAGGAGATCTGGCGCTACGACCGGGTCGGACAGGTCTTCGTCGGTCACGACCGAAAAGGCGCCGCCCTGGGTTACCTCGACGCACAGGGTCTGCAACAGAAACGGCTAGACACGACAGGTTTGGGAGACTTGAAGAGGTTTTTCTTCTGGTGGACTCCGGAGAGAGACAGGGTAAAGACTCTGTGGCTAACCCGTCACGCCTTATACGAAATCGACGTGAAGGCCCGTCGAGTGGAACGCCTCATCGACGCCAATGACAGCACGCTGGTATCGCTATCTGCCCAGGCATGGTACGACATTGACAAGAAAGAAAGAGGCTATGTCGATCCCAATCTCTATCGACCCTTGATCGTCTGCCGTTCAATGGACCAGAGATATCACCTGGTGTTGCGGGATCCGGAGCAAACGATCTCCTTTGCACCACCGGAAGAGTGGACACAGTGGGCCAATAACTATTGCGAGTTTTCCGCCACCAAGACAGATCTCTTTGTGAGTCGGTACTGGGTGGAATTCCCAGCCCGTCCCCAAGGCTCTTTTTTCGGCACCAAGGATTACGGCCAATGGGTTCAGGACTACTATCGAGCCACAAAAAAATACCACGGGACAGAGCTGTACCGAATGGATCTTGACGGAAACCTGGAAGTCGTCAGCCAAGGTGGCTGGAGAGAGACCCTGGCTGACTCCGGTTTTCGCATCCTCGATGGAAACGAGTGGAACATATACCGTGTCGTCCGTTGTGCCTCCCCGGCACTGTACTCCTGGGTCGTGGGGATAGTCGGTCCTAAAGCCTTGCTTACTCGCGTGCGTATGACCGAGAGGAACACTCCCGTGCATCTACACACAAGAATGCTCCTCTGGGGCTGCCCTGCAGGCCCCTGGGACTATCTTCCCCTCTCCTTGACAATCGCAGGTTTCGTTTTTTGGCACGGAAGGTCTCGATTCAGAACGCGAAGACGACTCATCTTTTGGATGGCGTTCGTCCTGGCCTTGAACCTTGCCGGCCTACTGACCTATCTCGCCCTGAACCATTCCATGCTGATCCGCTGTGAAGCCTGCGGGCAAAAACGGGGTATAGAGCAGGACGCCTGTCCACGCTGTGCGGCCCCCCTGCCGGTGCCAACGCCTTCCGCTGCCCATCTGATCATGAGTTGAATCCGCTTTGAGGCGAAGTCCTAGGACAACACACCCATGGTTGCCGGGCGGTCTTGGGGCGGGCCCTTCCTTGATCTACCTGCTACTGCCTTGTATACTCAATCTTGTCGTTTAAGCATCAGAATCTCTCTCGCTTACTCGCCATTAAACACTCCGGCGAACGTTGGGGTCGACATTGCCTGGGAATGCATCACGAACATCTGACCTACCGGCACAACGGCCGGCGCTTCCGCCTGACCGACGTGGCGGGAAATGCCATCAATGAGATTCTCGCATAAAGAAGAGTGAAAGAGGAAGTTGACATGGATTCCCTATCTCGCCGTGAATGCCTGCAGGGCATTGCCACCCTTGTCGCCGGGGCCGCCGGTGCGACCTTGAGCGCCCGCAGGGGTCTTGCTCAGGCGCACGGAGATCGCCCCCTGCAGATGGAGGGGGTCGAGGTCCTCAATCCCAGAAATCGTGTTCCCCTGAGTTTCATCATCGACGACTCGACCTGTCTGGTGAATTTGGCCCATTTCGGGATTCCGCAGTTTCACGAGACATTTCCCGATCGCTATCGACAGCCCTGGCGAGAACTGCCCCGGGAGATTCCAGATGCCTTCGTGCGCAAGTTCGCGCGCTGGTGCCGTGAGCAAGGGGTGAAGGGTAAGTACAGCATCGTCCCCTATCCCGCCTGTGTCGGCTGGGTGGACCGCTACATGCCCGGGTGGTCACACCAGGCGCTGCGCGACAGCCTGAAACTGGTCCGGGAGGAGATCGTCCCCGATTGGGACATCCATCCCGAGATGGTCTCCCATACCCGCGTGATTGACACCAAGACCGGCCGTCCCTATGAGAACAGCAGTGAATACTTCATGGAAAACTGGCGCTGGACCGATGGGAAATCCGTCGATGAGTTGGCCAACTACCTCGCCTACGCCCTGCGGATGCTGAAGAACGCGGGTCTCTTCTGTGAAGGCATCACCACCCCCGGTGGCTTCGGCAACCGGGTGCTGCCGGAGTTGGCCCAGGCGACTTTGGAGTCTTGTCGCGATGTGTATAGCGCCGAGATTCCCCACTACTTCCGACACCTCTATACCGATGAGCGGAGCGTCGCACCGCGGGTGGAGTACGCCTCGGGGCTCGACGGGGATGACCCGCGCTGCGTGGTCTCCATCATCGGCTGCACGGGTGACTGGTTCGGCGGCTGGGATGGTTTGGTCCCCGGTTCGGTGGAGCGTCTCATCACCGCGGATCTGAAGGGGGGGCGTATGCCCGAGATCATCCGGCGCGGAGAACCCGCGATCATGGTCTGTCACTGGCCGGGGATCTACTACAACGGCGAGGAGATCGGCTTCAACATCTTCAAGAAAGCCGTCCACCGCCTGCATGACGGATACGACAACCTGATCTGGATGAAACTGTCGGAGATCGCCCGATACTGGGCGGCCAAGGAGTTGACCGGGATCGCGCGAGATGGGAATAGGGTCACCTTTCGGGCTCCCTTCGAGAGCCCCTGGTACACGGTCCAGATCTCCGGTCGAGCCAAGAAGCCTCCCAGACTCCAAGTGGGGGGAGAGACGAAGGTTCTGGCAGAGGTGAACGATCCTCTGAAACTGCGAAGCGGGAGTTGGGTCAACGAGAGACAGAGTACGATCGTTTGCTTTGACCTCCCGAAAGGGGAGTCGGCCATTGTCTTGTAGGCTCCGTCTGAAAACCCCGTCGTCGGCCCGAGAGCGAGCAGTTTTTTCGCCTGGCAAAGACGGCGAAGCAGGCGATGTTGGTTGTATCGTCGATGCAGCCGGATGCAGCCAGGCGGAAAAAGGGCCGCTCGGAGCCAGATCGGGTTTTCAGACAGAGCCTATCGTTCTTCGATGAAACGTTGGACAGACTCAAAGGATGGCACGCCGTTCGTGCATCCCATGGCGGTGGCACCAAGCGCTCCGACCGCGCAGCCGAATTCGAGCACGCGCTCGAAATCCCAACCCCGCCTGAGGCCCGATACGATCCCGGCGGTGAAGCAGTCCCCGCATCCGCAGGGATCCACGACGGACACCGGAAAGACCTCTCTCTCCATGATGCGGTCGCCGTCGTATGCGTACACGCCCCGCTCGCCCCGCGTAATGACGACACACCTGGCCCCGGCCTCGTGTAGGACCGTGGCCTGCTGTTTGAGTTCGATCCGGCCCGCAATGGCGCGTGCCTCGTCTTCGTTGGGCGCAAACACATCCACATGTTCGAGTAACCTCAGGCACCTCTTGGGATCGACCTCGCCGTCTTCGGCAAAGCAAACGTTCAAGACCGTGACACACCGTTGCTTTCGCGCCTGTCGCAGGAAACCGATGAGTGTCTCATCGTCCCAGGCAGCCAGCTTGAGATAGCCCCCGATCAGCACGATTCCCTCGCGCGGAATCAGATCCCAGGGGACCTGCTTGCCGTCGAAGTCGGCGGCGACACCCAAGGAATGCACGTAGCGGCGGTCTTGCCCCTTGACGCGGAAAAGTACCGTCGTAGCCGTTGTCCCGGAGGGTTCTGTTGAAACGCCCTGGCAATCAAGCCCCAAGGCTGCTAGCTGATCCAGCAGTAATCCGCCCAGCGCGTCGCCTCCAATACTCCCGGCCATGGCCACCTCTTCTCCCAGGCGACGCAGTGCAATGGCCGTATTCAAGGCATTCCCGCCCGGGAAGACCTCGATCTTGTCTGTCATCACCAATTCGCCGGGGTCCGGAAGCCGACTGAGGGGATGGACGAAGAGATCGACCACCATATCGCCCACACAGAGAATCTTGCCGTTTGCTTCCGAGGGCTTCATGGCAATCCGGTGCGGTCAGGCGCGCCCATATCTATCTTCGTAGCGTACCTTGTCGGCATCCTGCACCTCCCCATAGGCGACCTCCATCATGCGTAGCAACTGGTCGCCGGGATTCATCAGCCGATGCTTCGTTCCCCTGGGGATAAAGATTTCTTCGAGGGCCTGGGGATGGCTTACCACTTCACCTACTTGGACTTCGCCGCCATCGGTGAGCATGATCCAAAGTTCATCGAAGTGCTGGTGGGATTGCAAACTGCCCGCCTCGCCGGGCTTCATTTCGACGATCCAGACCGTACAGGGTTCATTGCGTGCATACTCCCGATAGCGACCCCAGGGGCGCTCGATGATGCGTGGCCGTTTCGTCATCTCATTCTCTCTATAATGGCCTAGCGCACAAAGTTGACACGCTTTGCGGCATCCTTCGTTCTCTGAACCATACGGGGTCTAATTGGCCTCATTCAGCGTCCCCACATCATAAATGCATCACACAACAAGAAAAGGGTTTTATCAATAAACCCGGAAAATCAGCCGGTGGCTATTGCCTCGCAGCCCCGTTCACGGTTAGCTTAGTGCATTAAGGGACCGGCAAGGAGGTCAAGGCCAGGTTTTATGAAAAGGGAAATTAAACATGAGACTATTTCTGGATACCGGTGATGTGGAAGCCATCCGGCGTGCGAACGACACGGGCCTATTGGATGGCGTGACCACCAACCCCACCCACATCGCCAAGACCGGACGGACGTTTCACGAGGTCATTAAGGAGATATGTAACATTGTCTCCGGTCCCGTGAGTGTGGAAGCCATGGGAGAAACGGCGGAAGAGCTGATCCGTGAGGCCGAGCGCGCCTCCGAAATGGCGCCCAACATTGCCGTCAAGATCCCCATGACCGTAGCAGGACTGAGGGCCGTCCCCCTCCTGGAGGACAAGGGCATTTCATGCAATGTGACCA
>JADFHU010000263.1 GCA_022567055.1 Planctomycetota bacterium | reverse complement strand
TTCTCAATCGCGAAATCCGCGACGTAGGACAGCTACGCCTGTGGTTTCGCTCAATCGGGCGCGACCAAATATGGGGCACACTTGGACCCCAAATTGTCCAACTTATTTCTTGCCGATCCCTAAAACGCTTGTCGCCGCGCGGGCGCTGGCCGGCGCCCCCTTGCGGCCATGCCGTCGCGGGGTTGTAGCCGCCGACGTGAAAGAAGTGGTGAATCGGGGCGCATTCGCGATCGAACTTGACGTAAAACCGGATGTACAGTTTCTCGTAGCCGGGCTGCAGCCGCCGGTAGAGGTGCGCGCCGGTGCCTTTGCCACCCACATGCGTCATCAACAGGGCGTTGCCGTCACCGCTTTCTTCGGGCACGTCGGACGAAAGCGACAGGATCTCTTTGTTCTGAACGCTTTCCCATCGTTCGGCGATCGCCTCCACTGACTCCGCGTTGAAATCCTCGAAGAAGACAATGCTCCGATCGTTCTCGATTCCCCGGTCACCCGGATATTTGGCGGCAATTCCGCCACGGGCTTCGGGCAAGCCGGATTGTCCGCCTTCATTTCCATTTGCGTGCCTCACGGCGCCATTGTCCGCAGTCAGGACCAGAATCACCACATACCCGATCAGATGCGATCGCGTCTTGATTCGCGTCATGTTTGCTCCTCTCGAATAGGACAGCGCCGCCGAGTTGAGCCAGCGCCACTTGGCTCTCCATCAGACCTGCTTCGGGACCACAAACGGCTCGCGGTAGCTGCCCCTCAAGAGCTCGTTCGCTCGCCGTGCGATGTCTGAATGGCCGACGAATTCCTCGCGCTCCGGATCCATTTCCAGCCACGGGCCGAGGAGCATCTGCGACTTTGAAGAATCGGCACCGTTGGCGGCCAGATGCTCTTGAAAGCGGCCGAACGTTTCCACGGCTTCACTGCCTCGGTCTTTGATGGCTTCGTGCACCTCGCCGGCCGAGTGCGGCGTGCCGAGCCGGTAGGAGATGTTGGCCATGTGAACCATGGCTGTCGACAGGTGGCCTTCGAGTATGTCGGCCCGCAGGTCGCTGACTTTGCGGCTGCGCACAGCGGAAATGAAGTTGTAAAGATGGCCCTTGTGTGCGCGGAATCCGCCCGTGTCGCCGGGTTCGCCGAACGGCTGTGGCAATCGAGACTCGCCCCGTTCGCATTTCATATTCGAGCCGATGGTTTTCGGGCCTTTTTCCGAGGGCAGATTGCGCAGCTCGAAAATGACCAGCGGGCCCGGATCGTATTGGAAGAGTGCCAACTGAGAATTGGGCGTCTGACCGTCGTCGTTGAAGGTGAACCGTCCGCCCAGACTCAGCACGCGGCGAGGCAGCGTGTTTTGGCCGAGAGCCAGGCGAACCTGGTTCAACGGATAAATGCCGTTGTTGCCCAGTTCGCCGGTTCCGGCGGACCAGACCCAGTGCCAATCGTAGTGCAGCCGCTTTCGCATCAACGGCTCCAGCGGTGCCGGGCCGGTCCACAGATCATAGTTCACCGATTGGGGAACCGGCTGCGGCCCGGTGACTTTGCCGATACTCTTTCGCATCCGGTTCAACGAGGACCAGACGACCTGGATCCTGCCCAGCTTCTCCGCTTCGAGCTGCATCTCACCGGTGTGATGGCCGTGCGTATGATTGCCGTATTGCACGATCCGGTCGTACTTACGAGCCGCCTCGACCATTTTGCGGCCTTCCCAGAGGTTGTGCGAGATCGGCTTTTCGACATACACATCCTTGCCCGCCTGGCAGGCCCAAATCGTGACCAACGCATGCCAGTGATCGGGTGTTGCCGTGGTAATGGCGTCAATGCTCTTGTCTTCGAGCAACTTGCGAAAGTCGGTGTAGCCCGCAATCTTCTCGCCGCGGTCGGCGGACTGTTTCAGCTCGCGATCCAGGACGTCCTGGTCGACATCACAGACTGCCACCACGCGCACACCGGCGAGTTCACGCAGCAGCCGCAAGTGAAGGCTCCCCTGGCCGCGAAACCCGACCACGGCGACGCGGATGTCATCGTTGGCTCCCAGCGCGCGAGCGTGAGGCGCGACGGAAAGCGTTGTGCCGACCGCCGCAGTCGTAGCCAGCGCGGACTTCTTCAAGAAATGACGACGTGTGATCATGGTGATTTCCTTTCGCGCAGTTTGACCTTGTTGGAGAACAGCCAGCCGTCAAGCTTGTTGCCGTCTGGATCGTAGAAGGTGAATGCGATGATGGGGCGGCGTGCTTCGTCCGCGATGTCGACGTCGACGCAAAGAAAGCCGCCAGTCCGGTTGAGGTCCAGATCGTGCAGCACGTCTACGAGGCCGGTTACCTCTTTGTCCGGCCAGAAATTTCCCATGGCTCCATGCTTCACCGAAAGGGAGCCACAGCAGAACGCATGGATCCGGGACTCCTTGCCGCGGGTATGGTATTTCGCGTGGCGATCGCCGCCAACCAAATACACATCCTTGACGCCTCTTTCCGTGATTTGGTCGAAGAAGGCCTTGCGCTCCTCAAGAAAAGGCGGGTAGCCGTGATTGTCGCGAAACGATCCATGGTAATCGTAGCCGCCGCGGCGGCCGCTGCCGACGAGCGGAGAGGGACTGATCACCACCTTGAACACCGCATCCGATCCGCGTTCTTGTCGTCGGCTGCCGAGGAACTGGCGAGCAACGAAAAGAGCGACAGCACGATGATGATCCAGGCCCTACGCATCCAGGATTCCGTTCCATCTTCAGTTGGCGTCGGCTTGGGTTGCCTTAGGGACCGGCAAGAAATAACTTGGACTTTTGAATGCCTAATTGCACCCCATCTTTGATCGCTTCTCAATCGCAAAATCCTCGCAGTAGAACAGCTACGCCTGTGGTTTCGCTCAATCGGGCGCGACCCAATATAGGGCACACTTGAACCCCAAATTGTCCAAGTTATTTCTTGCCGATCCCTTAGGTCGAGTTTCATGGGTTAGTTCCTGTTGACGATCGCGCCGGGTTCATCGTTTGCCTTGCGCTTTCTTGATCAATTCCTGAATCAAAATCGCGGCGCCACCTTGCGCCTTCGACTCGTCGGCGGCACTCATGAACGCAAAGATCTCGATCGTCTCTTCGGGGGAAACCGGGGGCTTACCGGTCTTGAAGAACTTGACGATCTGCTCCAGCAGCGGGGCGTAGCCGGACGGGTTGGCGGTGGCCATGCCTTTCTTGCCATAGATGATCGTCTTGAAGTCGGTCTTGCCCCCGCGAAGGTCTCGAAAGGTGCCGATTCGACCGCCTTTCCAGACGCCGACGACCATGTCGACGCCCCCTGTCTCAATACGCGTCACGGTTTCACAACCGGTGCCCATGACCGTGAACAGCGGCTCGACGGCATGGATGCCGTACAGGTAAAGGTCGGGATGATGTGCCGCCCAGGAGCTGGATCCGAACACGTCGCAGCCGACGATTTGCCCCAGCTCTTCACTGTTTCGGGCGCCGGCAATCCCCTCACCGTAACGCGCTGAGGAGCTGGACCAACAGGGCACGTTGTTCTGCTTGGCAAGGCGAAAGATCTCGATCACGTCCGCCAAGTCGTCGGCCATCGGCTTGTCGATGAACAGCGGTTTCCCTGCCGTGATCACCATCCTGGCCTGCTTCAGGTGCGGCCGGCCGTCCACGCTTTCCAGCAGGATGCCGTCGACCTTCTCACAAAGCTCCTCGATACTGTCCACGATTTCCAAGCCGAACTGCTCGCGCAGTTGCTTGGTGAACTTGTCCACGCGGTTTGCCGAGGCCGGAAAGTCAGGCGACCCACCGGGATATCCGGCCACGACGCGACAACCTGTCTTGTTCTTGGGATCATTAATATGTCTGGTGAAGGCAATCACGTGGGACGTGTCCAGCCCGATCATGCCCAGGCGGATGACCTTCTCTTCGGCACGGCCGACGCCCGGCAATGACGCGACTGCGATGGCCAGAAAAAGCAGTAACAAGATTCGTTTCATCGTGGCATCTCCCAGTTGTTCGTAGTCATGATCCACTCCCTTTAGGCGCATTCTTCAAGAAATGCTCGAAGAACAGATAGATCTGCTCGTTCGATTGGGGCGTTGGCGAATGACCGCGTCGGTTGGTCATTGCCACTCGGTTCTCATAGCCCAGCAGTTTGTTCGCAGCGATGGTATGGTTCAGGGCTTTCCAACGTTCCGGCTCATCTTCGGAACCGCCGGAAACCAAAAACGGGCGCGGTGCCATCAGCGCGTGTAACTCGTGCAGGTCGAGTCCCTGTGCGACGAGCATCTTGTACGCACCGGTGCGAGGCTCGTCTTTCGTCGGGATTCCTTTTTCACGCTGCTGCTTGCCCGCTTCGTATCCCAGGTACCACGGCTCCCAGTAGTTCACGTTGGCCCGTTTTTCGTCGAAGACAATTCCGCCGTCCGACCAGGCGGCGCAGGCGAACTTGTCGTACAAGCACGACGCGAACATCGCCTTCTTGCCGCCATAGGAGTGGCCCACGATGCCGATTCGCTGCGCGTCAACCTCCGGCAGGTTGGACAGCGCCGTGTGGCAGTTTGCCGCTCCATACGCCTCGAAAGAAAGCCGCTGGATGCGCGATTCGTCTTTGCGGCTGCGCTGGGGCTTAAACCCTCCGATCGAGAGCGTCACAAAGCCGCGCTTGGTCAATTGGTAGCCGAAGTCGCGCAGCTCCTTACCAAGTCCGGCTCCCGTTTCAGCGTCGTAGTAAGGCACCACCGCCGCGGGAAACTGTTCGTAGTGACCCGATTCATCGGGTCGTTTGGGGACCGTATGAATGCGGTCCATACGAACGTCGGGAACCAGCAGGATCGCTGGATGCATGATGCCGGGGGCGATCTCGACGCGCACGCGATGCTGCGTGAAGTTCTCGCGGCGCTGTTTTTCCAGGTACTCGATCTTGGGTTTTTCAACCAGCGGCGGCCAAGGCCCCATGATCTTGTGCCAGCGGTCGAGGATTTCCCGGCGCCGCGCTTGCCAGTCCGCGGCAGTCTTCACCGGGCGTCCGTCGTAAAACTTCAGCGGTGAACGATAATCGCCGAAATCGTCAGCATACTCCGGCGGCGGGTGGAAGAACGGGGCAATTTTGCCAGGGATCTGCTCACTGCCAGGGTGCTGGGGCCGATCGCTATCCTCCCCGAACGCGGCTCCGCAAACGACCGCTAGTCCCAACATCGCTGCACAGGAAATGTGATTCTTCATAGTCGTCTCCTCGCCTTCGCTAAACTCGTGTGGGTCTTCAGTTGATACTTGCTGGCAATCCCGTCGGCCCCAGCCGGCTGGGCGAGGAGTGACAACGCCAGTGAAATCACGATGCTCTTCGTCGGGGCTCTCATGGGTCTCTTCCTCGTCATGGCGTCTCTTTGTCCTTCGCATGGCGCAGCGTCCGCAGCCGCTCCGTTGCGACCCGTTCGATCCAGCTCGCCCGGTACTCGGTCCGCAGCCGGGCGAAAGCCGCGATGGCTTTGCCAGTCTTGCCCGCGCGGGCCAGAGCCTCGGCCTGCCGGAATTCCTCTTCGCCGATGGTCAGCACCTTGGCCGCGATGCGCCCGGCTTCCTTCTGGGTGATGTCGATGGGAATCTTCTTGAGCACCGGCGGGTTCGGGTCGGTCAGGATTCCGAAGGCGGCGGGATTGCGTTCGCGAAAGAGCCGCGCCCGCATGTCGCGCTGGTGGTTCATGGCGTCGCCGCCTCGCCGGCCGCCCAGCGGATCGATATCCGCAATGGCTAAGCCGTCCGGACCCTCGGCGCGAGCGATGATCTTACCCCGTGGCGAAATGATCATCGAACCCGCACCTCGGAAAGCGACGACAAGGTACACGTGGTTCTCCGCGGCGCGGACGCGCAGGGCCTGAAGCCCGATGTCGTCGTCCCCCACGGCCGCGCCGCCCATGGTCGGGAAGAAGATGATGTCGGCACCCGCCAGCGCCAGACAGCGCGCCGTCTCCGGAAACACCAGGTCGTAACAAATCAACATGCCTACCGTGCCCAGGTCAGCGGTCGGAAATACGGGAAACGCCTCGCCGCGCTTCCTGATGCCGCACTCGAACCAGGTGGGACATGCCTTGTGATAGCGCCCTATCTGCTTGCCGTCGCGCCCCAACAAGAACGCCGTGTTGTAAGTTGCTCCATCCGACTCCATGAAGTCACTGCACAGGACAAGGTACATTCGATGCGACGCGGCCGCCCGACCCAACCGGTTGAGCATACGCGACACGGCTTCGGGAACGACCCGCTTCGCGAGCCGCTCGTTCATCCCGTACCAATTCAGCAATCCCAGCGTATCTTCCGGGAACGCCAGCACATCGCATTGGCGCTCGCCCGCCTTGTGGACGATTTCTTCCAGTGCGGCAAGAGTCTTGTCCACAGCCGCCAGCACCTCTGCCGGATCCTTGATGCGCCAATCGATCAAGCGGCGTTTCGCCTGCACGGCCGCGACGCGGACGGTTGCTGCCTCGCTTGAAGCCCGCGCGATCGGTCCCAACCGCCTGGTCGCGACAACCAAATCGTCGATCGACAACGTCTGCGCGTGCGGCAGCAGGCCGGGGCCGAAATAGGGCGTCAGCAGGAACTGGTTGAACTTCATCTTCGGAAAGTCGGTCGAGCGGAAAATCACGTCCGTGCGATCCACCACCAGCCTGTCATCGAACCCTTCGCGGAAGAGGACGCTCGGATCTTTTTCGCTTGGCTCCCTAGCGACGGCCCAAACACATGTAACCAGTACGAAGAGCGGACACACAAGGAAGAGTTTTCGGATTGTCATGTCAGTTTTCCTGAAATCAATCGGCCGTTGGAACAGCGGCATCTTATTTAAAGATGCTATTCTTCTCATCCTGTCTGAGTAATCACTAATCAAGCTCTGAGCGCCAGAGCTTCCCTGGCCAGAGCAAATTCCCAATAGCTATCTCGGCATCGGCTCGGTTCAACCACGAGTTGCAGTCGGACGCCTTCGGCGATCCGCTGCAAACTCTTACTCATTAGGCATTTTTTCATCACAAGAGATGGTTTATTATCTGATAGAGGTTCTTTTCCTTGTAAATAGGAAAGGACCAATTCACTGGCGAAGGAGCACTATTACCCCATTTTCTTGTCTTGGAGAATAACATATACACATCCCACGGTGTTCCATGCCCATTTTTCCATTCCCTAGATTTCTTTTCATTTATTTGAAGTAATTTTGGATCTTTCTGTCCACTTTTGTCTGCTGAAAGAGCACTTACAAATGATTTTCCGATATCCGTGCTATCTGTCCAATATTGAGTTACGCGGGAATCTGATATAACGTGGCTTTTTATCTTTGCATTTTCGTATATGTTTCCCGCCTTTTTCTGATCAAAAATAGGTTCCCAAACAACGTAGATTCTAATATTGTCACTCTTTATCTTACTTAAAGTTTCCCTAACTGATATGACACCTTTGACACAGGCGCCGCATGCTGGCTCGACCAGGAGAATCATTCGGACTTTTCCTTCATCTC
>JADFHU010000262.1 GCA_022567055.1 Planctomycetota bacterium | reverse complement strand
GTATTTCGTGAACACCTACGCCCGCGAGAGTCAGCGATACATTAAGGAACTGGACCCCACGATGTTGGAGATCTTTGCGAACTACAGCTGGCCCGGCAATGTCCGACAGTTACGCAACGTGGTCCGCACCTCTCTGATCTTGGGTGCCGGGGAAACGCTCTCTCTGGCAGACGTCTATTGGTTGTTTGATGGTGTTCCTCAGGCCCCAGTGGCCGAGGGGACCGCAATGGAGGGGAGGGCCCCGGACATTCAAGTCGCAGCGCCGGGCGCGGGTCTGGGACTGGGGTCGATGCTAGGCTGTGTCGGAAAACCCGATCTGGCTTCGAGCGGCCCTTCTTCCGCCTGGCCGCATCCGGCTCCATCGACGATAGAACAAACATCGCCTGCTTCGCCGTCTTTGCCAGGCGAAAAAATTGCTCGCTCTCGGGCCAACGACGGAGTTTTCCGACAAAGCCTCGGTGAAACCGAGGATTTGGGCGGGCTCTCTCTCGATGTCGTGGAACGGCGGGCGATCATCGATACTCTCCGTAAAACGGCAGGGAATCGCAAAAAAGCGGCTGAAGTGTTGGGCATAAGTGACCGAACTCTACGTGAGAGGATTCGACGCTACAAGGAACAGGAGTGCCTTGTGCCCACATGATAGGCAGGGATGCACCTGAACCCATACGTCTGCGAGGTAGCTGATGGCTGATGACGATGTCCCACAAGAAGGAACAGGCGAAGAGAATGAGGCGCAAGAACAGTCGGTCAAGAAGAGCAAACTGCCTTGGATACTCCTGGGCGTGATCGTCCCTCTCTGTGCTGGGGGCGGTTATTTCTTGGGACGCATTATTGCCGCCGGTAACGATGTCTCCGCGGACGCCGCGGCAGTTGAAGCAGAGGATGAAGAACCGGATCATGTCAAGATGCTGAATACCAAAGCCAAGGAAACAAACACATGGGTTTTCGACGTGCCGCCGGCGGTGGCGAACCTTATGGACCCCGGGGCTCGGCGTTATCTCCGCGTGGGTTTCAAACTGGAGATGAGTGGCCAGTTCGATACTGCCGGGGGAACGGCGCATATGACCAAAAACATGCACAGGATAAACAACTGGATCATGATCTACTTTTCAAATCTGACTGTCCGGGAACTACAGGGGGAGAAGAACCTCAAGCGGGTGTTGGCGCACGTCAAAGATGGACTCAATGAGTTACTCTTTCCCGACGTGAAGCCCCTGGTTGTCAACGCACTCTTCAGCGAGAGGGCCATACAGTGACGGTTCTGACGACGAACCCCCTTGACCGTGCTAACTTGAATCACCTGATCCAGGCGGTGGGATCTGTGCCGTCGGACCTCGTGCAACCGGAGTTTACGGCGCATGACTGGAAGGCCTGCCGAGTCTTTGCCGGCGATGCCTGGACCGAGTTGACCGAAGCGACCGGAGGTTTGGCCCAGGCCTTCGCGGCGGTCTTTTCCGAAGTCTGTCAGGGAGAGGTGGAAGCGACGGTGGAGTCAATGAGCCAGCGTTACGCCAGCGAAGTGATCAAGGACTTTGGGGACTCGGACAATGCGGGTTACTTCCTGCCGATCCGGTCGGCGCCGGAGGCGGATGTCTGTGGCTTCTTGGCGATTCCACCGGAGACGGCGCGGGGGTGGGGCAAGCTTTTGCTAGGCGAAACGCCGGAGAAGGTCACCGGGTCGGAGGGTGAACCGCTCTCAGCGTTGGAAGAATCACTCATCTACGGCACATCGAAGGCCTTGGTGGACAAGATTCGGCTGATGGATGCCAGTCTCGATGTCACAGCCAGTGAAGAGATGGTCATGGACCAGTTGCCCGTCACTTGGCCCGGAACCGAAAGCCTGCTGAGTGTCACGATAGCTATCAAGCCCTCGGAGGCGGACGCCACCCAAGCGGTCACGCTGGTAGTGCCCTGCGATCTGTTCGGGCCGCTGGTGGGCTGGGACCCACAGGTGAAACCACCGGGTGAGGGCCTCGAGACGATAGACTGTTCGGAGGCCATCATGGAGTCCGTTCATCTGATGACTGTGTCTCTGACCCCGGTGCTGGGCACCGTCGCTCTGAAGCTGACGGAACTCATGAGTTTGAGAGTCGATGATGTGCTGGTCTTGGACCAGCCCGTACACCAGATGATTGACATCCATTTCGCGAACAGGACCGCGTTTCGTGGCGTTCCGGGCAGACAGCAACAACAACAGTGCGTGTTGATTACCGACGCCTGCACCCTAGGGACCGGCAAGAAATAACTTGGACTTTTGAATGCCCAATTGCACCCCATCTTTGATCGCTTCTCAATCGCGAAATCCGCGACGTAGTATAACAGCTACGCCTGTGGTTTCGCTCAATCGGGCGCGACCCAATATGGGGCACACTTGGACCCCAAATTGTCCAACTTATTTCTTGCCGATCCCTTACCCTTGTGCCGGGCCGGATTGTTAAGGAAAACAGCATGGCGAAAGCAACAAAGGAAGCCACCGCCGAAAAGACCCCGGTGCAACCCGTCGAATTACCCGAGGTGTCGGAACAGGGTGTGGCTCCCTCGTCCGGGCAGTTCGATCTTCTCCTCGATATTGATGTGGAAGTCACCGTCGCTCTGGGCACCGTTGAAATGCCCGTTAAGAAGCTGCTACAGCTCGGTCCGGGTGCCGTACTGGAATTGGGCAAGAGCATCGATGCTCCCGCAGACCTCTACCTGCAGGGGACTAAGTTTGCCGAAGGCGATGTCGTCGTGGTGGATGACTGTTTCGCGATCAAGATCAATTCGGTGGTCGGACTGGACGCGCCTGGAGGCGATGCACCGGCTCCTTAGGCCGGCGCCCCGTTCCCCCTGACGCAACAGAATGCTATGGCAGATTCAAAACAAACAACCCAGCAGACAGCGCTAAAGGATCCCGCGTGGAGATCGCCTGTTCTGACGCACAGCAATACCATCATGGCCGCAGGGATGGTGGTCGTGCTGGCCACCTTGATCATTCCTCTGCCCACCTGGATACTGGATTTGTTCCTGACCTGCAGTATCACTTTATCTATTGCCGTGCTCATCGTGACACTCGCCACGAAAGAGGCCTTGGAATTGTCCTCGTTCCCTTCCTTGCTGCTGTTCGTGACCCTTTTTCGCATGTCCTTGAATGTCGCCTCAACCCGACTCATCCTCTTGCACGGGGAGGCAGGCGACCTTATTAATACCTTTGGTAGGTTTGTGGCGGGTGGCAGCCTCGTGGTCGGACTGGTGATCTTTCTGATTTTGGTGATCATCCAGTTCATTGTGATCACCAAGGGTGCCGAGCGGATCAGTGAAGTGTCGGCTCGATTTACGCTGGACGCGATGCCGGGAAAACAGATGGCCATTGATGCCGACTTGAATGCCGGCATCGTCACGGAAGCCGAGGCCAACGAGCGACGCGCTAAGATCGTCAAAGAGAGTGAGTTTTACGGGGCGATGGATGGTGCCAGTAAGTTTATCCGGGGGGACGCCAAGGCGGGGATCATCATCACCATCATCAATCTGATCGGTGGCATCGCCATGGGCTACTTCAACGGTATGGGCTTTGCGGATGCGGCCCAAACCTATTCTATCCTCTCCATTGGGGACGGATTGGTGACCCAGATCCCCTCCATGATCATCTCGGTGAGTTCCGGTTTTCTGGTCACCAAGATCTCCTCGCAGATGAGTGTGGGAGAGGATCTATCCTTCCAGTTTTTGAACGCGAGCAAGCCGTTGTTGACTGCGGGGGTTATCGTTGCTGCCATGGCGTTTATACCGGGCATGCCCATGGTTCAGTTCCTGATGCTGGCTGCGGGGATGGGGGCGCTCAGTCAGTTCGCCCGACGCGCCCGGAGCGACAGGGAGGCCCCGCAAGCAAAAGACGCGAAACCCAAATCCGAAGAAAAGGGGCCCGTCGAAGACCTCTTGGATATGGACAAAGTGTCGGTCCATGTGGGTGTTCGTCTGATTAGCATGGTGGACCCCCGCAAGAATGACACGATTTTCCAACGAATCGGGGCCTTGCGACGCAAGTTTGTACAGGAGCTAGGTCTTGTCATGCCTCTGGTGCGACTGCGAGACGACATCAACTTGGAGGCCAACGCCTATCAGGTGCGTCTCAACGAGTTACGCATTGCCACCGGGAGTCTGGAGCCCAACATGTTTTTGGCCATGGATCCCGGCGGGGTCATGAGTCCGGTGAAAGGAATTGAGACGGTAGAACCCGTGTACGGTCTACCGGCTCTCTGGATTTCGCCGGAAAACAAAGAGGAAGCGGAGCTTAGCGGGTATACGGTGATCGATCCCGAATCCGTGTTCATGACACATCTGTCCGAGAGTCTACGGCAGCACGCAGATGAATTGCTGACCCGAGAGGACGTACAACAGCTCGTGGACCGCCTCCGCAAAGAACAACCTTCCCTGGTGGGAGAGACCTTGGGTGCCGATGGCGTCGTCACCATGGGATTGCTGCAACGCATTCTCAAAAACCTGCTGAAGGATGGTATTCCCATCCGTGAGCTGACCACGATCGTGGAAGCCTTGGCTGAGCATGGTTCCAAGACCAAGCACGCCGTCGCGCTCACGGAAATGGTGCGTAAGTCGCTGACCCGCACGATTACCGATATGTGCCTGAGCCAAGACAAAAAGGTGAAGGCGATTACCTTCGATCCGGTTTTCGAGAATCACATGACCACTCTTTTGCGTCAGGAGGGGGGCGAACTGAGTCTGGCGTTGCCCACCGACATGGCGCTAGAATTGAGTCAGAAGGTGGCGGCTGCGTGGAAGCAAGCCATGGACCAGGGGCTGGATCGAGTGGTCCTGCTCTGTGACTCCCGATTGCGATACAACATCTCGGAGTTGTTGGCACGTACTGTCAAAATGTTGCCCGTGATCGCCTATGATGAGATTGTGTTGGGAGTGGACGTGGAACCCATTGAGACCATTAGCCTGCCAACCGATCAACGTGTGTCGATGCAGGCACCGGGTGTCCCGGTAGGAGCCGCCGTTTGAAACCAGGCATGAGCTTGTCAACCCTGTGAAATGAGGATCGTTCGCTATGCTGTTACCCATCCGACCGATTGCGATGCGTTGCGCCGTCTACTTCTTTTTCGCGGTCGCCATTCTGGGAACCTTCAGCGGGATTTCGCCGCTGACCTGCTCCAAACGGGGCATGGTCGGGGCCATGGTCGTTTACCTGGCCGCTAACCTTTTGCTGAAAGCGGTTAACGTCATCTTGACCAGCGCCGTCGTCGAGCGCTACATCGAAGAAAACGAGGGACTCGCGGGTGACCACGAAAACTGATCACAACGTGGCGGATGGAAGTCCATCTGACACGACCTCGCCGGCAGCGGGGCCGTCGATGCACCTGAAGGCGGTTGCGTTGCGCACCTATGGGCGGCAACAGTCCGCGGGATTGACAGATGCGGAAATCACCGAGTTTCTGCCGATGGTGAATAGCATCGCCCGTAAGGTCGCGACCTACTTGAAGCCACCGCTTTCATTCGAAGACATGGTCTCGGCCGGAACCATCGGCCTGCTCAAGGCGGCTCGAGATTTTGATGCCGCCCATGGGGCTCAGTTTAAGACCTATGCCTACATTCGCGTCAAGGGCGCGATGTTGGACGAACTGCGCAGTGCCTCGATGCTCCCGTCGGGTCTCAGTCGCCAGGTCAAAGAGGCCATGGCGCTGAGCCAACGTATCGCGACCGAGAGAGGAACCGCGCCCAACGACGCGGAATTGGCCGACAGGCTGGGCATCACCACCGAAGAACTGGCGGGCCTCTACGATAGTGCCAGGGCTCAACATTTCGTGTCGTTGGACAGCGCAGAGGGTGAGGAAGTGCCCTCCCTGCTGGGATCTCTGGCCGCGCCCGCGCAGGGAGGACCCGAAGCTCAACTGGAGCGGGCCGAGTTGGTCGAGAAGCTCTCCGAAGCGATTACGGAACTCGATGGGAAGCGTAAGCAAATAATCGTTCTCTATTACCAGCAACACTTGACCATGAAACAGATTGCAGACGTACTCAATGTCACGGAATCACGTATCAGCCAGTTGCACGCAAGTGCCTTGTTTAACTTGTCAGCTAAGTTACGGGAGTGGAAAGATGGACGGCAGTGACTTTAATCTCATTACCCCAGTCAGCAGACTTCAGAACGCGAGCAGCATGTCAGATGTTGAAGGACGGAAAGAACGAAAACGCAAGGGAAGGCAGCAACGTGAATCGGAATCACAAAAAGAGAACGCACCCGGGAGGACCGATGATCTTGGTCCCGATCAGGTGGATGACCCGGATAGCCCGCACCGACTGGATTTCCGGGCCTGACGGACTCCTGCAGGTCGAGTCTGTGAAGACCGAGTCCGCTTCGTGGAGACGCCATGGCGCACATCATAAGACATGCTGAAGTACAGCTAGAAGACCCCTATGTGCTGGACCTGACCAAGGTTCGCAGTGGGGAAGGCTCTCCTGAAGAGGCTCCGGATCGGGTACGAGTCGTGGAAAGTGACCCCCAGTATACCCTATTGGAAGTGACATGTGGTTGTGGGCAGAAGACCTATGTGCGCTGCGACCACTGAGTGAATTAGTCGCACAATGAACAGAATGGAGTGTATCATGACAAGACGTGGATGGAACGGACTTTGGCTCGGTATCATGCTACCGACACTCGCCGGCTTGGCCGGTTGCACCGGGTCCCCGGATCTAGCTTTGGTCTCCGCGAGCGACAGGGACTCGGTGGCCCAACGATTCGACGAACGGCATGACGAGGGGACACGAACGGTCATTGAATCGGCTATGCAGCTTTCCGACAAATATGCCCAACTCACGGCCAAGGCCGCGGACATGCACGAATCAAACCAGGAACTGACCCAGGAAAACGAACAGCTCATGTTACAGGCCGCCGATCTGAGGGCGAAGTTGAAGCAGGCGCAGTCCGAGTTGACCAATTCGAATGAGCTTCTCATGGATCTGATGGGAGAGCTGAGCCTGTGGAAACAGGACATCCTGGGGTTTCGCCACGAGATGAGAAAGGCGGATAACGCGCAGCTAGAGGCCCTACTAAAGATCTTGGAAGGGCTGGGTGGGGAAGCGGAGCTGCCGGAGGATCAAGCAGCGCTCACCATGTCACTCGCTAAACCACCTTTGCTCAGGAGATGACCCCTATGTATTGTGATAGGACTTACGAGAGTTTTCAGACAGAGCCTAAAGTTTCTTGCTGTGCACTGGGGTGGGCGCCGTTCGCGCTGCTCTTGGCCTTCATTCCCTTGGGGTGCCGGAATCAGACTGTCTACGTCCCGATGGCAGGCTCTTACTACCTCAACCCAGATGTGGACTTGAGCAAACTGGGACGAGTCGCACTTGTGGAATTTGACAATCGCTCCAGCTATCCGGAGATGCCTGCCGCCCTATCAGATGGTCTCTTTGTGGCCCTGCAGAAGAAACAGCGATTCGGGCTGTTCGAGGTGGGTAAGAACGATCCAGTATGGCGTAGCCTGCAATCGG
>JADFHU010000261.1 GCA_022567055.1 Planctomycetota bacterium | reverse complement strand
TGTACGTCGCTAAGCGCCTAAACTTTGTCAAGATTCCGATTCCCTGTTTGGTTCCTTCTTGTCCGTGTTAGGATTAGAACCATTTTTTGATTTACATTACTAGCGCACTAAATCCTGTAAATCTTGTTTCTTTAAAATAAAACTAGAAAAAATAGGGGAAATGTCAAAAGAATTTTTGAAATCAGATCAGGAGAGGTCGATGGTTTTTAATTCTGAAAGAGAGCTGCCGATTTGTAATTGACAGTAGTAGGTACCTTTTGGGAGTGCCACGCCGTCGTCGCTGTGGCCGTCCCACAGAACTGCGTATTCGCCAGGCTCGTCATAATCCCTTTCAATCTTTTTTACCAATTCTTCTGCTTCATTAAATATTTTTACGACGACATTGGCCGGTTCCGGCAAATTAAAATAGATATTTATTTTTGCATCGATCGGGGATTTAAGGATGGAGAAAGACTCCTTGGGCTCGATCCTCACATCGACATTCTTCTCTCTCTCTATGTAAGAAGCGTTTGAGCTTGATGATTCATTTGACTCTTCAGTTACAAGTGGCCGCTTTTTTTTCTCGATTAAAGAACTCGATTCAATCTCGCCATCCACAAAAAAGATCAGTAGAGAACCGGTGAAGTCTTTCGGTCGCCACACCGATTGCATTTCACTGGGGACGGCGACTTCGATAAACTTGCTAATGAGATCGCCATGCAGATCACTATCAAAGTCAGCTTTCGCCTTTAAGTCCTGGATTGATTCGCGCCACTTTTCGATCAGCTTCGTAAACTGACGGTCCATAGCTTTGATAGATTTGCTGATCTGCCGCCGCTGGTTTTCCAACTCCGTTGCATCGATAGGGGCAGCACCTTCTACGCAAAAATTGGCCAGAGCGCGAGTTAATTGAATCTGTTCTTTGATTTTATTTTCTAAGTTTTCGATTTCTTTTTTAGTTAGCTCTAATTCCTTGTTTAATGTTGCCATTCCTATTTCAATTTCTTTTGTTATTATCATAATTCATTAAACTTTATATCCATTTGAACACTTAACAAACACGAATGAGAGAAAAGAATGAATATAAAGAAGGTTTTAATATATTATTTCAGACATGTTTTTTCCTTCCTTGCTATTTATGTCAAACCAATTCTGCTTGTCAACCGCCTGCCGATTGTCCGCCTGTTGCTGGGTCGTCATTGCCACTCCATCAGGGCCTTGTTGAGCGATTGCTCCACCAGCCCAGCAGCAACATATCGGTCAGATAAACGACCAGTACGATCCATATGGCGATGTCGAGTCCCAGGAATGCCACTCTCAGTTGTCCCTTGGCGTCATAATGTTCCACCATTATAACGACGGCATTGGTGAGGGACAGATGCTTTTTCGGAGAGCCTGATCTTGATTCCGATGGAAAGGAGTGAATGTCCAATATCGAACAATGTCGAATGGCGAAGTGGGGTGTAGCAGGGGGGCTTGCCTTTTCCTTCGACCTTCGAAATTGGACATTCGATATTCGATATTCGCTTTGCAGTTATTCAAGCGCAGTGTACAGGTCGGGTTTACTCGTGCCGCAGCGCCTCTATCGGGTCCATGTACGCGGCCTGCCGGGCGGGATAGACGCCGAAGACAATCCCCACGCCGAGAGAAATGGCCAATGACAAGACCACCGACCACGGCGCGATGCGCGGTTCGAGCGTGTAGACAATCGGTGGCAATAGGTCCGGCGACATCATCGTCACGGTTGTGCGCAGGCCTCGAAACAGGGGCCCACACATGAGACCGAACAGGACGCCCAGCAGACCGCCGCTGGCCGTGAGCACAATCGTTTCGGCGAGAAACTGTTGGATAATGTGCCGGCGTCTGGCGCCGAGCGCCCGCCGAATGCCGATCTCCTGCGTCCGCTCGGTCACCGTGGCGAGCATGATATTCATGATGCCGATGCCGCCCACGAGTAAGGAGATGCCAGCGATGACCACCAGCAAAACATTGAACATGGCTCGGGTCCGTTCCGCCTGCTGTAACAGCTCCTTGGGTACTACCACGGCATAGTCTTCCTTGTCGTGATACTTCTTGAGTAAGGTATTGATGATGGCCGCTGTTTCGTCGACGTCGTCCATGCTATCGACGCTCACGGTGATTTGGCTGAGTTCGACTTGTTCGCCCTGAAATTCGCCGCCCACGCGTTTCATCACAAGATCGCCCACACGCTGGCGCATGGTCTTGAGCGGGATATAGGCATCCAGGGCGTAGTCTCGGGCATCGAAGCTACCGCCGATCGCAGCGGACGCCATGCGCGGCCGGGTCTGGCCAATGACGACGTAGAACTCGCTGCCCACCCAGATGGTCTGGCCAATGGGATTCTCATAGGGGAAAAGCCGCTTGGCCGCGTCGTCTGCCAGGACCACGACTTTCTTGCCACGGTCGCGTTGCGTGAGCCAGCGGCCCCTGGCTATCTCCAGCCGGTTTAGCGCCAGGTACGCCTCCACACATCCCACGAGTTTGGCGTCCGCGGTTCGGTTGCCCCGCCGCAGTTCGAAACGGAGTTCCCGCATGGGAATCGCGCGGCGAATGCTGGGAATATTCTCGACGATGCGTTGGTAGTCTGCCCTCAACAGGCCGTAAATCTTGAGACGACTGTTGGAGTCCTTCTCGTCACTCGCAGAACTCGGTTCCTTGCTCCGAATGATGATATTCGTGGCGCCGAGTTCCTTGATCTGTTGCTGGGCTCGGTAGCTCACCCCTTCCCCCATGGCCACCAACCAGATGACCGTACAGGTCCCGATGAAGATGCCCAGGGCAGCCAGACCGGAACGCATCTTGTGTACCAACAGGTTTTTTACGCTCGATCGAGCCGTTCGGATGAGGGAGTTGTTCATTTTGTTACCGATTGCAAATGCACTGGCTTTTTCTTGTTTGAGCGCTTGGACGGTTTGGTGGTTCTCTGCCCGGACCGTTTCAAGTTTGAATCGGGCCCTGACTCCGAGGCTCCTTTTGTCCCACTTGTCTTCGGCCGCTTGGGTTCATTCGGCTCCTGCACCTCTGTCTCTGCAGTGGGTTGCAGGGCCAGGTCCCTTGCTTCTTTAAAGGCGAAGGGGTGGAGCACCACCTCATCGCCTTCCTGTAAACCTGTCTCCACCACGGTGAAGCGGTCATTGGTGTCACCCAGTTCCAGTTTACGCCTTTCTGTGCCTTGCGCCGTCTTGACCCAACAGAATGTGCCCTGGGCGCTGTCTACGATGGCGGCCACGGGGACGGTCAACACGTCCTGATACTGGGCAAGGGTCAGCTCCACCTCGGCGCTCATCCCGGGAATGAGGCCGGGGATTGAGGGCAGCTTGACGATCGTGTCATAGCGTACCGTGTTGCCGTTCCTCCACCCGGCCGGCCCAGTCACTGCGGCCACGGTGGCGACTTCCCCAGCGAGCGTTTGCTTAGCAAGGGACACGCGCGCTTTCAGGCCCGGCTTCACGCGGTCGATGAAGGATTCACGAATACCGACCTTTACCTGCATCTGGGCGAGGTCGGGCATGAGCAGCATGGTCTGCCCCATGTATATGTTGGCCCCTTCTTCGATCTCCGGTACCCACTCCCACGGTTTGCCCGTGGGGTAAATCACGATGCCGCTCTTCTCGGCCCTTACCACGCAGTGCTGGAGATCCGCTCTTGCAAGTCCGAGTTGAACCTCCGCCGATTTTAATTGCGCCTCGTTCGCCAGGCAGCGTGCCTTACTGACCTCCAAGTCGCCGTTTAGCGTTTTCAACTCCATGGCCTTGGTATAATCCTTCAGCACACCCATTTCGGTCTGCTTGAGGCCCACGCTTAGCTTGGCTTGCGTAACTTCGAAGGCCCGCCGCTCAAGTTCCAAGGCACCGACATAGCCGCGCTGGGCCATGGTCTCTTCATGGGCCAGCATGTTTTGGGCCGTACGCAGGTTGGATTCGGCAACGGCCAGGTCCTTCTCCAGGGTCATCAACTGGGTACGATACCGACCCTCCAGATACTCGGGCACCGCCAGTGCCGCCCGTGCCCGATCCGCCCTGGATCGTTCGGCAGTGGACCGCGCGGAATGGACCCGCTTTGACACCTCGTTGATGCGGTCTTCATACGCCAGGGTTGCCAGCCGGACCAGTACGTCTCCCCGCTTCACCTTGGACCCACCTGCGATCACCCAGGTGATGGGAATCTCCTTATCTCGGACCCGGCACTTGATTTCCGTATTGACGGCGCTCTCCAATGTCCCCTGTTCGGTGACCGTGACAATCAGGTCCCCTCGCCTGACCCTGTGTGTGAACCGGGGGCCGTTCTCCGCTGAGGAACTCTCCTTCGTGACCACCTGGGCGGCGAACGCGCCCACGGCAAGCAACCCGATGACCAGCCACGCGCGCTTGCGCCACCGGCCCCGTGGGGGGCGCTGATGTGCGCCGCGCCGGAGCGCCGCTGCGGTCGGGTTGTCAGTCGACATGATCGGCCTCCCGGTTCACCGGGGCGCGTGACCTGGCTGGGTTGACTGGCATCAAGGCCAGTGCCTGCGCTTCGGCAACAGAGGCCAGCGGATCGAGCAGGACCTCGTCCCCTTCCTCAAGACCCGCCTTGACCACAATGAACGCGTCGTCGGTGTCCCCGAGCTGCAAGGGTCGACGTTGATTCACGCCCCCGGCTGTCTTGACCCAGCAGAAGTTCCCTTCGGCAATTTGCAGTACTGCGCCGACGGGGATGAGCAGCACATTCTCGTGCCGATCGACAAGCACTTCCACCTCCGCGCTCATACCGGGTTTTAGCCCAGACACCGGGGGGAGTTTGATGACCGTGTCGTATTTCACTGCGTTTCCGGTCCACCAACCGGCCGGGCTCGTGACAGCAGCCACGGAGGTGACCTCGCCGTCCAGAGTCTTGTCCGGCAGCGTGATCCGAGCGGCCAGTCCCGGTTTGATGCGATCGACAAGGGATTCGTGAATACCGATCTCCACCTGCATCTTGGACAGGTCCGGCATGAGCAGCAGGGTTTGATTCCGGTGTACGGTGGCACCTTCTTCGATCTCGGGCGCCTTCTTCCACGCTGCGAGGGAGGGGTAAATCACCAGACCGGTCCGTTCGGCCTTCATGACACAGTACCCGAGTTCCTCCACGGCGAGAACGCGGCGCGTCTCATCCATCTTGGCCCGTTCCACGTTGGCGGCGTGTCGGGCCCTGGCCTCATTCAAATTGCCCTTGAGCGTTACCAACTCCATGGCCTTGGTGTATTGTTCCAGGACCTCAATTCGCTTTTTCGTGAGATCCACGTGCAACGCCGCGCGGGTCCGCCAATGCGTTCCCTCCTCCACGTCTAAGTCGCTGACGTAGCCGCGTCTGGCCATGGTCTCGGTATGGGCCAGCATGTTCTGCGCCGTCAGCTGGTCGGACTGGGCTAGGGTCAGGTCCTTCTCCAGGGTCATTAACTCGGTGCGATAGCGTCCCTCGAGGTATTCGGAGGTGGCGAGTTCCGCTCTGGCCACGTCCGCTGCGGATCGTTCTGCCGCGGACCTCGACCAATGGGAGTACTTGGTGCGTTCGCTGATGGCCTCCTCAATGGCCAGCGTCTCCAGACGCACCAACTCGTCCCCTGGCTTCACGTAAGACCCGCTTTCAATCACCCAGATGACCGTGCTCTCGCCGCGGACCTTGCATTTTATTTCCGTGTTGTCAGCACTCTCCAGAACCCCTTCTTCAGTGACCGTGACCCATAGGTCGCCCCGCGTGACCGTGTGCGTCCGTTCGGAGTCGTTCTTTCGGGACGACCCCAACCCTGGGACCCATACGGGAGCCGAGGTGACCACGACGACCCAACCGATCCAGCCAAGGGGTTTTCTCCATCGCTGTGATGAGAGATGCTGATGACCGCTGCGCTGTTCGGCAAGCACCTTAGTCGACATGATCAATCTCCTGCCGTGCCGACGCGGGGGGGGTGACCGCTTCGATGGGTTGCAGGGCCAGTGTCTGCGCCTCCTCAATAGAGGCCAGCGCATCCAGCACGACCTCGTCCCCTTGCTGCAGCCCGGTCGTGACGACCGCGAAGTTGTCGTCGGCATCGCCGAGTGTCAGAGAACGCCGTTTTGCCCCGTCAGCGCTCACGATCCAACAGAATGCGCCCTCGGCGGTTTCGACGACGGCAGTGACTGGGATCGTCAGGACATTCTCGTGCCGATCGACGATGATTTCCACCTCCGCGGTCATGCCGGGCTTGAGTCCCGGGATCGAGGGGAGGGTAATGATGGTGTCGTATTTCACGACATTTCCGGTCCACCAACCGGCCGGCCGCGTGACCGAGGCCACCGAGACGACCTCGCCGCTCAGCGTCTGGCCCGGGAGCGTAATTCGGGCCGCCAGTCCCGGGTTGATGCGCTCGACAATAGACTCGTGCATACCGACCTTTACCTGCATATGAGACAGGTCAGGCATGAGCAGCAGGGTTTGATCCTGGTGCACGGTCGCCCCTTCTTCGATCTTAGGCGCCCTCTTCCACGCTTCGGCTACGGGGTAAATCACCAGACCGCCCCGTTCGGCCTTCACGACGCAGTGCGCCAGTTCCTCCAGGGCGAGATCGCGCCGGGCAGCATCCATTTGAGCGCGTTCGGCCTCTGCAGCGTAGCGGGCTTGGGCTGCATTGAAGTCGCCCTGGAGGGTTTCCAGCTCCATGGCCTTGGTGAATTCCTTGAGAACATCGATGTGCGTGTGCGTAATGCCCACGGTCAACTCCGCCCGCGTGACCGCGAATCGTTTCTCCTGGATGTCTAATGCGCTGGCGTAGCCACGCTTCGACAGCATCTCGGCGTGGGCCAGCATATTCTGGGCCGTAAGTTGGTTGGACTTGGCAATGGTCAGGTCCTTCTGGAGGGTCATCAGCTCAATGCGATAGCGGCCTTCAAGGTATTCGGAGATCGCGAGTTCCGCCCGAGCCAGGTCCGCTTTGGCCCGTTCGGCCCCAGACCGCGTCAGATGGGCATACTTGGTGCGTTCGGCAATGGCGTCTTCGATGGTCAGGGTATCCAGAAGCACCAGTTCGTCTCCGGGTTTGACAATGGAGCCGCTCTCGACCACCCTGATGATGGTGTTCTCACCGCGCACTCTGCATTTGATCTTTGTGTTGTCAGCGCTTTCCAGCGTACCCTGTTCCGTGACCGTGACGATCAAATCGCCCCGCGTGATCGTGTGGGTCAGATAGGGACCGATCTCCTGGGACGTACTGGTGCGTGGCATCACCAGCGCGGCCCATGCCAACACGGTGCCGACCCCGATCACCAGCAGAATGACTGTCCTTCGCCGCCCCGAAGGGGCAGGTGGACTGGCGTGCCGCGCTGCGCTCCGTTTTACTGAACCCACATCAGTTGACATCGCCGATCTCCGTCTTCACGGGCCTACGTGGCTTTGGGATCGGCAAGAAATAAGTTGGACAATTTGGGGTCCAAGTGTGCCCCATATTGGGTCGCGCCCGATTGAGCGAAACCACAGGCGTAGCAGTTCTACGTCGCGGAT
>JADFHU010000260.1 GCA_022567055.1 Planctomycetota bacterium | reverse complement strand
TGGCAACTGCCCACTCTTTTCCTATTGTTTAACATGGTTGGTCTTGAAGAGAGTAACGGTGTCATGCAAATACATTTTTAGGGTCAGGAGTTTTCCATGAAAATCCATGTCGTCCTCGCAGTTTACCTCCTCTGTACAGTCATTCTCCTGTCAGGTTGCCAAGAAACCCAATCGTCAGAGCGTATGTTGCGTCTCGATGCAATAGAACAAACCCAGACTGAAATGGCCGCCACCCTCGATAGGCACAGTGAGCTGGTGGGCGTCAAACTGGGAAAAGTACAGAAAGATATCCAACTCCTTGAAGAACATCTCCAACAGAACAAGGAACAGATCGCCCGACTTTCCACCCTGCCCGAAAAACTTGTGGCGAATGCGGATGCCGATCGTATCTATATGAAAACCATTCGCGACAATATGGGTAGCATCAGAACACAGACCGCGAAGATCGTGCGCATTCAAAACCAGCGCATCTCAGAGGAGCGGATGGTCTACGCGCAACTGATGGAGCAGGAAATCGATGTCCTCAGTGTTCGCCTGGCGCAGATGCGGCAAATCGCCGAAAGGCTACGCAACGCAAGCACGGACGTTGATAAAGAACTGGAACTCGCGACGAGCATCATCTCGGGCGAGTATGAGCCACAGGCAGCCATCGCTAGGGAGCGCTAGGGCGAAGCCAGGCTCTGTCACAAGATCGCGCCGCCCAAAACGCCATAGAAGGCAGAAGGTGGAGCGCCCATTTGCCTGTCCGGGCGGCGTCGGCAGCCGAACGGGGTCATTCTGAGCTCTGCGTTGCTTTCCCTGGCTGCAGTGCCTGCCACCTTCGTCTTCAATGATCGAGTTTCCCCTCCACTGAACCCCAGGCCAAACTCCTCCCACCACTCCACCGCGACCCTTGCACTAACCCTCTATTTTCCTTGCATTACCGCAATAAGCCTCTATATACTCAGCGCTTTTCTCAGTCGCTAGGTCAGGCAACCCGTCTAGGATGCAGCGTGTTTCGCGGCGCCACAGGGTGCGACTTGCAGGCATGCCGCGTGGGGCGATCATTCGGAGTCTCAACATGAGTTTAGTGAAATGGTTCCGCAAGAACATGAAGATGCTCATGGCGGTCTTCGTGATTGGCATTCTCTTTGCCTTTATCGGCGGCACTCAAGTGCTAGAGGCGCTGAGTCGAGAACGTCCCCGGGACGAGGGATCTTTCGCCGACGGTCAAGCCATTTCAAATATGGATCGAAACGACGCGGGCCTGGAACTGGAGATGCTCCGTAGGATGCAGGCCCCCGCCTTTCTCCAACGGCAAGGCCTGCACGGACTGCTTCTCGGCCAACTACTCTTTTCAGACGGCCGGCCGGATCCTGGCATCATCGGCGGATTAAACCAGATGATGCGACAGGGAGAACTCCACGTCACGGAGAAGCAACTCTTGGACCTGTTTTCCGAGCAAGGGGCCATCAAGCCCATCTATTGGATCTTGCTCAAACATGAAGCTCGGGAGGCGGGCATGGGAATGAACGGAGAGACCGTGGCTCGCATCATAAATGAATTCATCTACAGTGAAATGGGCCAACAGCTATTCGGTGGGCAGTCCTATGAACAGCTCTTGTATCGGATGAGGGCGTCCTACAAGGTCCCGGAGGAGCAGATTGTCAGGGTCTTCGGAGACCTGCTGGCGGTATTGCGGTTTTCTCAACTCGCCACGCATACCACCGATGTCACGACGTCGCAGATCCAACATCAGAGCAGTTGGGCCCATGAGACCGTCGAGGCTCAATTCGTCAAGCTCGAGGCCAAGACTTTTTTGGACGCAGTCGATCCCAACGCATCCCCGGATTTGGCGGTTCATTTCAACACCTACCGTTCGTTCAGCGCCGGCCAGATCTCTCCCGAGAATGAGCATGGTTTCGGCTACCGCTTGCCCGATCGCATCAGGCTCGACTACCTCGTCGTGAAGCTGGGAGACCTCAAGGACACCGTCGGGGAGCCCACCCAAGACGAGAAGGAAGCGTATTACTCTCGTCACGCCCCAACACTCTTCACACGTCTGGAGTCACCGGACCCCAACGACCCTAATCTACCCATGGTCGAGGTCACCGACCCCTACGCCAAGGTCGTGATAAATATCCATGAGAGGTTGGTCACTGAAAAGGTCCTGGCCAAGGCCATGATGATTCTCCAGGAGGCGCGGTCTGACAGTCGGCTTCAGGTCTCAGAGGAGGAAGCTCGGGATCTCAGCCCTGAGAAGGTTCAGGAACATGCCGATGACTATTCCCTCTTGGCGCAAGAGCTGAGCCAAAAGTACGAGGTCCCTCTGCACGCCGGCCAGACAGGACGCCTCAGCCGTGCGGATGCGAGTTCAGACACGACACTCACTCGCTGGAGTCTGGAGGGGCCCAGCGGTGAACGGATTTCTGTGGCCACGGTGCTCTTTAACGTTTCCCCCTTAGAGGCCGATGACCTACAACTGCTGAGTCTCCCGAAGCCCTTCCTCTTCGAGAACCTGGGTCCCCTGCGAGACGCCTACACGCGTCCCGGCGGAGACGTCAGCGGTCAGACCATGGCGATCGTCCGTGTCGTGGAGGTCGCACCTTCCACGATGCCCGACTCTCTCGAAACGACCTACGAGAGTACGGGGGTCACGCTGGACTCGAGCGGTATCGCAAAGACCATCTCCATCAAGGACCAGGTGGCTGAAGATGTCCGCCAATTGCAGGCCTATGCGGCCGCTGAAGCACAGGCGCAAGAGTTCATCACCGCAGTCAAACAGGAGGGATGGGACTTGGCAGTGACACAGTTGAACAAGAGTATCAAGGAGAAAACTCGGCAAGACCCAAATTCTCTGGATCCCATCACGGTCCGGAAACAGATACTCCATCGGATGCCCGTGAGCCAACTGGACCTGTACACCTCCCTGATTAAACGGAGCCCGGGGAGCGCTGCCTTTCTGCAAAAGGCCCTGGGAGAGAGCCAAGTCGCAGACGCGCTTTACGAGAGAATTCCGTCGAACCAAGACCAGGCGTCGGATGTCCCCTTCGTGATGAAGTCTCCCTCCGAGCAGGCTGTCTACTGCATCAACGATGTGTCTGTGAAGCGCTTCAGTGTGCAGGCGTTCCACAAGACCCGGGGCGCTCAAATCCAGCGGGAAGAACGTATCGCGGCGCAGAGCCTGGCAGCCATTCATTTCAACCCTCAAAACCTCATTGCACGCATGAATTATCACCCGCTCGGAGAAGCGTCAGACACCCGCACCGACGACACGGGCAAATGAGGAGGTTCCACTCTATGTCCCAACATCACAACGAGAAGGACGTTCTGTTTACGGTGACCGTGGGCTTGGCCGCCTGGTGTGTCCCGGGGGCCGGCTACTACCTGCTGAAAGAGTCGAAACGAGGCGTCCTCGTGTGCGTGACCGTTGTGTTGACCTTCTTGATCGGCTTGTCGGTCGGATCGATCGGCGTGATTGATAAGATCGGTGCGAAACCCTGGTATGTTGCCCAGGTCATGAACTCACCCGCCGTCATGATCATCGGCAAGCATGTGGCTCAAACAAGGGACAGTGCGAATCCCTACAAGGTGTTTGGTCGTCAGGCTGAGATCGGACAGATCTATACCAGTATTTCGGGACTGCTCAACCTGCTTTGCGTGGTGAACGCCGTCTACATCGCGCATACGCGCCATCCACCACACCACGGAGACTAGCGCGTTCATGGAAACGGCCTTTCTGCTCGCAACTTTCTTGTACCCGGAAAAAATCAGTACGACCCCGCTCGCCATGTTGTGGGTCCTACCGCTGGTCGCCTCCATCGCGATCGTCTATAAGGCCACCAAGGTTGACACCATTGAACTGCGGCCTTTCGCCAAAGAGACCTTCGTCCTGTTCGGGTCCATTGTGGTCTTCTTGGCTGTCGCGGCGATTGTGCTGTGTTTAATCGCCTGGTTTGTCAATGACCGCTTGCCGGCGATGCTGGGCTAGCCCGCAGACCCTCCTGCTCTTTGATCACACCCAACTCGACGAGGGCGTTGTAGGCTGCCTTCTGTTCCGCTTCCTTCTTCGTAACGCCCCAACCACTCGGAAAGTGCTGTTCCTGAAAGATGGCCGCCGACTCGAAGCACTTGTTGTGATCGGGACCCTTCTCGTCCAAGAGGGTGTAGAGCGGTGTGACCCCATGATGCTCTTGCGAATACTGTTGCAATAGCGACTTGTAGTTGCCGTGCGGACCCTTCACCTCCACCTTTTCCATCAAACCGCCAAAGGCATCGAGAACGAAGACCCTGGCCTTTTCGAAACCCCCATCCACGTAGATGGCCCCAATCACGGCCTCCAACAGGCCCGCCACAATCGAGCGAGGCAGACTCTTGACGGAGGACATGCCCTTGCCGACCCGTAGAAACCCCGCCAGTTCAAGTTGATCGGTAATCTCCGCACAGCAGTGGCGAGAGACGAGGGAACTCTTGATCTTGGTGAGATCCCCCTCCAAGTGAT
Organism: Planctomycetota bacterium; assembly: GCA_022567055.1. Lineage (GTDB taxonomy): Bacteria > Planctomycetota > Phycisphaerae > Sedimentisphaerales > Anaerobacaceae > JAIPFM01. Next base: position 3,018 of record JADFHU010000260.1, on the reverse strand, counting down.
TTTGATAGGCCTCAAAAAGGGCCTGGCAGATGACCATGCCCAACACCGAATCACCCAGAAACTCCAGCCGTTCGTTACTCTGGAGCCGATCGTCGGCCGCCGAGGAATGGGTAAACGCCTCCACCAGGAGATCGAGATTGCGAAAGGAGTATTGGACTGCCTGCTCAATCTGCTTGAGCGTTTCGGGACGTGTCAAATCAACCATTCTGTGGAACCTATGCTCAGACTGCGATCAGGCCGGAGCCTTCTCCATGAGGTGCAGCGAGCAGAGTACGAACCGTCCGCCGGGGTACGAATCGTAGTCGGCTCCTCGGAACACGTATGGTCAAGATCCGACTGAAAGAGTCGCCAAAAACGGTTTTCTATGCGAAATTAGCGTTGTGTCTAGTCTAACCGACCATTTGTAGGCTTGCAAGGGCCACAAACTTGTCGGCGGCGACCTCAAAGATCCCATCCAGACCCGTCACGGTAAATACACCCTTCGTGGCCGCGGCGACACTGCAGAACACCAGGCGATGTCCGCAGTCACCCAACATTTTCCGAAGCTTCAGGAGCTTGGACAGGCTGGAGGAGGTGATGATGTCGACGGTGGAAAAATCGATGACCACGTCGCAGTCGCCTCTGTCACGTACTGTCGTGATGACAGTCTTCAATTCATCGCTCATCTCGGGTTCCTGGGGTAGGTCAACCAGTATTATCTCTTCGGACCAGTTTTGAATGCCCATAGGGATCTCCTTAGCAGCAAAAGGACAACTATATTCAGTTTCCGTTTTATCGGCGTCCACTGCACTCAAGTTAAGAAAAAATCTCCACGGAGGGCGTTTTTTGGGGAACCAACGCCGCAAACCCCTGCGTTCGGGGGAGCGTCGCGCGGAAATCCTCTCTGCACGCCCCGTCCAAACCTTTGGCCCCTGGCCCGAGTATCTAGTGATCGGCGCGGCCCCAATGTTCTCTGCAATGTGAGTTCCTCTGGCGATCACGGAAAGCGACATGGACCGATAATCTTCAGACAGAGCCTAACGCTTACGCACTGAGAGCTTGGCGAATTTCCGCTTTCCAACCTTCACGACGGCCCCGTCCCTGGGGCTCACCATCGCCTGGGGATCGGTTAGCTTCTGCCCATCGATGCTGGCTCCGCCTTGCCTGATCATCCGTTTGCCCTCGCCGCCAGAGGCCACTAGGTTGCACTCCAGCAGCAATTTGCTGGCCATCAGGGCTTCATCACCGATCACCACGACGGCAATCTCTGCGGGGATTCCTTTCTGTCTGAAGACCTTGTCGAAGTGATCGGCGGCCACCTGGGCGGCCGCATCATGGTGGAATTGGGCGACAACGGCCTTGCCCAGCAAGACCTTAGCCTCCTTGGGGTGGGTTTGAGTCGGATCGACGAGGACTTTGATCTGCTCGACGGGTGTCTCGGTTACAAGGGTGAAGTAGTCCTCCATCATCTCGTCAGAGATGCTCATCACCTTGCCAAACATGTCATCAGGCCTATCCGTCACGCCAATGGTGTTATTCTTGGACTTACTCATCTTTTCCACACCATCGATACCCGCCAGGATCGGCATGGTCATCACGACCTGCTGCCCCTGCCCATAGGCCTTTTGCACGTCGCGCCCCACTAAGTTGTTAAAGGTCTGATCCGTACCGCCCAACTCCACGTCGGCTTTGATGGCATAGGAATCGTACCCCTGCAGGAGGGGATAGAGGAACTCATGGATATAAACGTCCACGTTGGCCTGCAAACGGTTCTTGAAGCTGTCGCGCTGTAGCATTTGAGCCACGGTCTTCTTGGCGGCCAGCTGAATCATTTCCAGGAGTGTCATGTCGGCCAGCCACTCGCTATTGTATCGGATTTCGAAACGCTCCTCCGACCTGTCCAAAATCTTCCCCGCCTGCTCACAGTAGCTTTGGGCATTGGCCCGAATCTCCTCGGCATTCAACATGGGACGCGTTTTGTTCTGTCCGGTCGGATCCCCAATCTGAGCGGTATAATCACCGATGATGAGAACCGCCTTATGGCCCAGGTCTTGAAACTGGCGCAACTTGTGGAGCACCACCGTGTGGCCCAGATGGATGTCGGGACTGGTTGGGTCCAGTCCGAGCTTGATCCTGAGGGGCCTGCCCTCCTGCGCCGCCGCGCCGAGTTTTTGTGCCAACTCATCCAGGTTGAAGATTTCAACCGCACCCCGTTTCAGGCGTTCTAGCTGTTCCGAAATGGTCATGAATAGGATTCCTCCGTCATCCGTGTCCAGACAAAAACGATCTTTGCGCCAGGTAGTTCTGAACGTAGTCCCGGATGGCGTCTTCCAACCGCTGGGTTGCCTTCGCGTACCCGGCGTGTCGAAGCCTCTCCATATTGGCCTGGGTATAATACTGATATTGACCGGCAATGGCAGCGGGCATCTCCACGTACTCGATCTCAGGCGTGCTGTCCAGTGCGGCAAAGATGGCCCGGACGTAGTCATTCCAAGTCCGGGCCTGCCCTGTCCCAACATTGTAAATGCCGGTAATGCCGGGGTTGTCCATGAAGAACAGCGTCATTTCAACGGCATCTTTGACATAGACGAAATCCCGTACATACTCGCCGTGGTCATAGCGAGGATCCCCCGACTTGAAGAGTTTGACCTTGCCCGTAGCCTTGATCTGACCAAACCCCTTCAATGCATAGCTGCGCATGTCCCCTTTGTGATATTCATTGGGGCCGAAGACATTGAAGTACTTCAGACCCACGATCTCGTTGAGCAGCCCGGTCTCACGTGCCCACAGGTCAAACAGTTGCTTGGAGTACCCGTAGGGATTCAGGGGCCGCAATCGGTGCAGGGTCTCTTGATCGTCGTCAAAGCCCTGTGCCCCATCGCCGTAGGTGGCAGCGCTGGAGGCGTAGACAAAGCGAATCTTGGACTCCACCGCCCAAAGCGCCAGCCACTTGGAGTATTCAAAGTTGTTCTTCACCAGGTAGGAGAGATCCTCTTCGGTCGTGCTGGAGCAGGCCCCCAGGTGAAAAATGGTTTCTAC
>JADFHU010000259.1 GCA_022567055.1 Planctomycetota bacterium | reverse complement strand
GGCGTAAATCGTGAAGAAAGCTGAGACAAACGACAATTTTGAGTCGGGCTTGATTTTCTCTTTTAAGAAATCTCCGATCTTTCCACGGTTGTGGTTGTCGCGGATTCCAGAAATTATTTTTCCTTCCATGTGCTGTTGAAGGACGCGGAGCAGGTCTTTGCGGTTTTGATCGATTGGCCCCCTGTGGGGCGGACGGTACGCCCGGTCCAGGATGTCCGCGTACACCTCTTCGAAGTGGATCTCTCGCTGGGCGTAGAGCGAACCAAAGCCCGGGGCATTAGAGAGCATCTCTTTTACCGGGATGTACACGCTCTCGATCGGTCTCGCGCGCCACATCTTCGCACCGGTGACCGTCGCGGATTCGGGCACCGTTGCATGGCTCGAGAAGGAAGCGCGGAGCGCGCTCCTGCAGGCGGCCGCCGGCTGGAGGGCTAGAGGGCTGGAAATGCGTGGAGCTGTGCCACCGGACAGCTCACCCCACCCCTGTCAGCTCCTCACTCAACCTCTTTAGCTTCGCACGAGCCTCCAAGTCGTAGGCCTGATCGTGCGCGCCTGCCGGTTGCAGACCGCGGAAATACTGCCCGAACCGCGCACTACCTTTCCCCTCGCGCGCGATCTCGGCGATCCCAGTGTCGCGCGTAAGGCCGAGGATCGCCCCCCGAGCGTCCGGGTCCCAGTGTGGGGCGCCGAGGCCCACGAACGCTGGGACGAGGTATACGCCACCCGTGTCCTGGATGCGGGCTGGACCGACTACCAAGAGGACATCCAACGGGCGATGGATCACGGCAGAGCGAATGGCATCGATCCCGAGTATGGGGGCGTCTACGTGGAAGGACCCCATGCCGGTGGTGTGTACGACCGGGAAAAGGAGTTCTGGCAACAGGCCGAAGTCATGATCGGGATGTTGGAAGGCTGTCTACGCTTCGGCGTCGATCCCTATTGGGATGCTTATGAATCCGTCCATCGCTTCGTTTTTGATAAGGGCATTCACCACGAGGTGGGCGAGTGGTGGCCTCTCTTGACGCGCGAGGGGAAACCGATCTGGACGCATATGAGTCACTCGTGGAAGGTGAACTACCACACCATCCGCTGCATGATTCAATGTATCAAGCGCCTGGAAGCCTTGATGAATCGCCTCTAGTCCATGCAAGAAAAACGACTCCAAGAAATCCTCGCCGACATGAAGCAGGTAAGGGTCGCCGTCTACGGTGATTTCTGCCTGGATGCCTACTGGATGCTGGATCCGGCCGGCTCGGAGATCTCGGTGGAGACGGGGCAGGCGGGCCGGGCCGTCGCGCAGCAGAACTACACCCTGGGAGGCGCCGCCAATGTGGTCGCCAATCTGGCGGCGCTGGAGCCCGCCGCCATCCGGGCCATCGGTGTGACCGGTGACGATCCCTTCGGTCGAGAACTCCGCCGTCAACTCGACGGCCTGGGCGTGGATCTGACCCATCTCATCGTGCAGGAAGAAACGTTTGACACGGTGACCTTTGCCAAGCCCCACCTCGATGGCCGTGAACAGGCCCGCTTCGATTTCGGCTTCCTGAACCGGCGTACGCAGGCCACGGATCACGCGCTGCTGAAGGGTATCGAAGCGGCGCTGCAAGAGGTGGATGTTGTCATCGTGAACCAGCAGGTGCCGGGAAGCATCCCCCACGACGCCTTTATTGAGCAGGCCAATGCCCTCTTTGCCCGTTACCCCAACAAGGCGGTCTTGCTGGATTCACGTCACTACGGGCAGCGATTCAAACACGTCGTGCGCAAGATCAACGAACGCGAGGCCGCCCAGATCAACGGCGTGCAACTCGCCGCCGAGGACGTCCCCTCCCCAACAGAGGTGCAGCGCTACGCACAGAGGCTGTTCGATCAAAGCGGCCAGCCGGTCTTCCTGACACGAGGAGCGCGGGGTATTCTGGCGCTGGATGGAGAGCGTCTGCACGACGTGCCAGGCCTGCGGCTCCGGCCCCAACTGGATCCCGTCGGTGCGGGTGACACCGTCCTCAGTGCCTTGGCCCTCTGCCTGGGGGCCGGCGTTCCCACCGCGGAAACGGCGGAATTCGCCAACCTGGCCGCCGGCGTCACGGTTCAGAAGCGCTATCAAACGGGCACGGCGTCCCCTGCCGAAATCCTGCACTTGGCTCGCGAGGCGAACTACGTCTACCAGCCCCAGTTGGCCGCCGATTCGGGCCAGGCCCAGTTTCTGCCGAATACGGGCATCGAACGCTGCGCCTCGTCCGCGGGGACCGGTCAGGTCACGCATGTGGTCTTCGACCATGACGGCACGATCAGCACGCTCCGCCAGGGGTGGCAGGAGATCATGTCGCCCATGATGATCGAGGCGATCCTCGGGCGTCCCCGTGTAGGGGAGCACGACGCACTCCATGACCGAGTGGCGCGACACGTCGAGGCCTACATCGATCAGTCCACCGGCATCCAGACCCTACTACAGATGGAGGCCCTGGTCGACATGGTCCGCGAATTCGGTCTCGTGCCGGAAGATCAAGTGCTCGACGGCGTCGCCTACAAGGCCATCTACAACGAGCGCATCTGCGCAGTCGTCCGGCAACGGCTGGAGAGACTGACCCAGGGGTCGATGGACGTCAAAACCTATCAGATCAGAGGGGCCGTCAATTTCCTCCGGGCCCTGCGGGCGCGTCACATCACCCTCCATCTGGCCAGCGGCACCGACCACGAGGACGTAGTGAATGAGGCCAGGGCGCTGGGCTATGCGGATCTCTTCGACGGCGGGATCTTCGGCGCCGTGGGAGACGTGACAAAGTACTCGAAGAAGATCCTCATGGACCGCATCATGAGCGAGCACCGACTCCGCGGGCCGCAATTGGCCGTCTTCGGCGACGGCCCGGTGGAAATTCGAGAAGCCCGTCGCCAGCAGGCTCTGGCAATCGGCATCGCCAGCGATGAGCTGCGGCGCAAGGGAATCGATCCAAAGAAACGCACCCGCCTGATCGAAGCAGGCGCCCAACTCATCTGCCCCGACTTCTCGGAGCATAAGCAATTACTCCAATACCTAACCGGCCACTGAATACAGATCACAGACCCAAAGACGACCAACCACCTCTTTCCCGCTCTAAACCTTTGTTTTGCAACAGTGCTATCGTACTTTCCGCAAAAATGGAATTGGGCATGGTTCAATTTCAGGTAACAGTTCTGCCGGATTTATGATGCTTCCGAAGTCGTAAACCGCATACCGAATTAGAGTTTTTGGTTCATGGTTCATGGTTAGAAACCTTGAATCAGCTTTTCCTTCAACTGTGAACCGTGAACCTGGAACCTTAAACCAGGCCCATAAAAAGCATCTTAAGCAAGCCGCGAGGTAGGACAGCTACGCCTGTGGTTTCACTCAATCGGGCACGGCCAACCAGCCCCGTATGGCCGGGTGTGCCTGGCCCGCGCGCCTGGCCTGTAGCGACAGCTCGTACAACGCCTCTTGAAACGTGCCCGATCCATAGGATTCAAACCACTTCCTATCCAGGCGCGCGATGGCGGCGCGTTTGGGTGTTTCATCGGTTTTGGTTTTCGGGTCCATCGGATTCTCATCATCGCGGGGACCGCGCCACCCCCCCTGTGACGCGGCCTACGAGATTGGTCCCCAATGTCTTTGAATCAAGGTCACAGCATATGTTTCCTAATTCGATCTAGGTACGTGTAAATTACACGTGTCGCTTGCAGATTGGGGGACCACCTCTGGAGTCCAAGAAATGGCATCTTCGCCGGCGAAGGGAGCGATGGTTATACTTTGGCGGGCAGAGTCGAGTATTTCCCGGAGCGTTCGGATTCCAACGGAACAAGCAGGCGGGAAAGCTCGACATCGTTGCCGACTTCCAACTTCAGCAGTATCTGAGCCCGATGTCTGGCCACAGATTGCTGGGTGATTTGAAGCTGCACCGTGATTCGCTTGACCGTTTCTCCGGCGACCAGCAACTCCATCACCTCGCGTTCGCGGCCGGTCAGCCGTTGCATTCGTGAAACGATCTCGGCGCGGATAGGTTGCAGACGTCGGTTTTGCAGATCTTGCTGGATGGCGTCTTTGATACACTCCAGCAACTTCCGATTGTCCGGCGATTTTTCGATGAAATCGAATGCGCCTTGATGGAAAGCACGAGTGCACTGAGGCACATCGCCATGGCCGGTGACAATGATGATGGGCAGCGAGCATCGTCGAGCTGAAAGTTCCGCCTGCAGATCCAGGCCATTCATTTCCGGCATGCGAATGTCCAACACCAGACACCCGGGCTTCGGCCCATCAAGAGCCTCCAGAAACTCTGTTGGCGAAGAGAATGTCTCGGCCCGCAGACCTGCCGTTTGCACCAGCCAGCGCACGGAATCCAATGCGGAAAGGTCGTCATCCACGATGAAAACGGTCGGCTCAGGATTCATCGTGCCAACCTCCCTCGACAGGTAAGGTGAATTGGAACGTGGCGCCACGATCGGGATTGGATGCGGCCCGCAAACGCCCGTCGTGTGCCTCGACGATCGAGCGGCTGATCGTCAGGCCCATGCCCATGCCGTCCGGCTTGGTGGTAAAGAAAGCATCGAACATGGTGTCGGCCGTTTCGGCCGGGAATCCGTCGCCCGTGTCGCCGACGGAAACGTCGATCGTCCGGCCTTCCGACAGCGACGTGGCGACGGTCAGCACCCGCGTATCGGGCTCGTTGTCCAGCATCGCCTCCACTGCATTGCAGACGAGGTTCACGAGCACCTGCTGGATTTGGATCGAGTCAGCCAGCATCAACGGCAATCGTTCGTCCAGTTCCAGTCGTACCGAAACTGAGTCGCGACGAATTTCGAAATCGACCAGCTCGACGACCGTGCGAATCAGTTCGTTGATGTTCGTCGATGAACGGCGCGGCTCACGTGGACCGACAAACGATCTGAGTCGGCGGATGATCTCCGCGGCCCGCTGAGCCTGGCTGGCGGATTTCTCCAAGACTTCGATCAATTCACCGGTCTCCGCCGCGCCGTTTCGCAGCAGATGCAAACAGCCTTCTACATAGTTGGAAATCGCGTAGAGCGGCTGGTTGAGTTCGTGTGCCAGGCCCGTCACCATTTCGCCCATCGTGCTCAGCCGGGACATGTGGGCTAATTCACTTTGTTGGCGCTGCAACTGTTCCTGGAAGCGCTTGCGATCGGTGATGTCCGAATCGGTCCCCACCATACGGACAGGATTGCCATCCCCGTCGCGCTCGACAACTTTGCCACGGTCCAGATTCCAGCGCCACTCACCCGATTTGGTGAGCAATCGGTTTTCAAATTCATAGCTCTCCGTCTTCCCCTCAAAATGAGCTTTCAAGACTTCCCTCAACCGAGGCATGTCATCCGGGTGTACCAGTTTTTCCCATGAGCTGACGTGGGCCGCGAGTTCTCCCGGTTCGTAGCCCAGGGATCTAAACCACTGCGGGCTGAACTTGACCTCACCTGTAACAATGTTCCAATCCCATGCACCGTTGGACGTAGCGTCGAGCGCCAGATTGAGCCGTTCTTCCCTTTCGTTCAGCTCCTTCTCCGCCTGCGCACACTCGGTGATGTCCTGAACAACGCAGGTCACTCCGATGATCGTGTCATCGTCAGACTTGACCGGCAAATAGCTGTGCTGGAAGATCCTCTTCACTCCTGGCTGAGCCGGCGTCTCAGCCTCGACGGTTCCATCAAGAACCGGTTTCCCGGTTTCGAGCACCTGACGGAGCAGCAACTCGACGCCCACGGCCACGTCTGGCAGCACCTCGCCAATCGTCCGTCCCAGATGCTCTTCGACCGAGAGGCCGTTGATCACGGCAAGCCAATCGTTGATGTGGACGTAGAGCAGTTCTGAATCGAAGAAACAAAGCCCTACCGGCACGTCCCTGTAGATGCCGCTTAGGTCAGCCGGCTGCTTATGCGAACTACCTCGTCTGGTAGCATCTTTCATCTTGCTAATTCCACTAAGCGTCGTACCGTCCGGCCCGATCCGCGCCCATCCGCTGGCAGGATGGGATGGAGCAGTCCCTTCAGATCGAAGTTGCCGGAGACGATCGTTTCCGGAATCAGGCGAGCTTCCATCGGGAACAGCTTGTTGAACCATCCCCTTACAGGCACAGCACATACGGCAATCGGCGTAGCTCTGGGGACAATGGGTATACGGCGTGATGCTTCCCTTTGATTCGCTTCAATCGGTGTGCTCTGTCCATCCATGAACAGTTTCTTTGCCACGGCATTCCTCAATCTGCCAGGCCGGCGAGATCCGGCACAGGTCTTGCAGACACCCTGTCGGACGGCCGGTAAGGGAATTGACTCAAATAGACGGTCATGAGGTTAACGCTAGGGGAACAGCGATTCAAGAGAATTCAGGAGAGGGGGGGATATACTCGATTTTGATCTGTAAGTGCTTGGGGACCGGCAAGAAAACAGCGGCTTCCGTGGTACAATCCTGGCTGCGATAGCAGCATTGTTAAAGAACCACGCAATAACTTGGACTTTTGAATGCCCAATTGCACCCCATCTTTGATCGCTTCTCAATCGCGAAATCCGCGACGTAGAGCAGCTACGCCTGTGGTTTCGCTCAATCGGGCGCGACCCAATATGGGGCACACTTGGACCTCAAATTTTCCAATTTATTTCTTGCCGATCCCTTGTCTTGAAAGTGGCTCTGGCATCGCCCGGCTGCAAAAATAATCAGGCGTCTCACGGCTTGCATTGATATCCCGACTGAAATTCAGCGCCGCCGTACAAAATGCACGCCTGACCTTCCATCAGGAGGAACTGCACGTTGCTGATCTGAAAAGTCAAGAGGCCTTGTGAATCGGGCTCTGGATCAAGACTGCCTCCGAATGCCAGATAAGGGACCGGTGACCGATTCAGAACCCCAGTCCCACTCGAAGATCGCCTTAAAGATGACCCCCCAGTCATAGCTCTCATGGGTCAATCCCAGGGGGACAAGAATGCCTGTCATATTGGATTCCTCTACACGGTCTTTCAGAGAGGCATTGTTTCGTCTAGACCCCAAATCATGAGAATGATGCCTACCTATATGGTCAAAGCAGCATGTCAGCATGACTCCCTAGCGAGAGGTATCCGTGCACGGTTTTTGCCCTTTCCCGTGTACGTGTACCGCTTCGCTGTATGCGTGAACGGGTACCGAAAAGAGAAAAACGCAGCCGCCTCATCGAAGCCTGCGCCCAACTCATCTGCCCCGACTTCTTGGAGCAGCAGCCATTACTCCAATACCTAACCGGCCACTGAATACCGATCACAGATCATAGAACGCAGGTCACAGGTCGCAGATCGCAGATCGCAGATCACAGACCCACTGACCCACTGACCACAGACTACCGACCACCTGTTTCCCGTAAGGTGCAAAAATCATATTATACAAAGGACTTTCACGCCATTTTGAAGGACTCTGGCGTAGAGGCCATAAAGCTTCCGGCACAAAGCCCAGAATTGAATTCTTACACGGAGCGATTTATTAACACCTGAAAGACCAAAGGCTTGGCCACGGATGAATACTTGTACCTCGCCCCGT
>JADFHU010000258.1 GCA_022567055.1 Planctomycetota bacterium | reverse complement strand
CCTTGAGCTTGTCGCCGGCGCTCACGCTCGTCTCGGAGCAGTAGCCCTCGATTCGCGGGGAACGCCACCAGGTATCCGGGTCGATGTAGGTGTTGGTGAGCAGCCAGTCTTTTGTCCCGGGCTTGGCGTTTTCTTTGGTGATCGGGTTGTCGCCAGTCGGCGCCGCAGCAGCCTTCCGGGTCGGGATCTGGGCGCCAGCTGCGAAAGCCAAACTGGCGGCGCCACTCTTAAGTAGATCACGGCGGCTAAGGCTGGAGTTTGGGTTTACAGATTCGTTCATAACGTGTTCTCCTTTTCCATTTGCTGGGCTTTACTTAATAAACCGATCAAACACATTTTTCATTATACGTTGCGCGCGCGGGTAGGGTAATTTTTGATCCTTCCCTATGAACGCTTTGGGTGGTACGTGGCCGGGTGGTGTGGAAATTCCTTGAGCCCACCAGATGGTTCCGGCGTGGAATACAACGTTGTCCTTGGGTCCATCGTAGATCGTTGCTACATGGGGACCTTTGGGTTTTCCTTTTCTCATTGGGATGCTTTGGGCCAGGATTTCATGACCGGGCAAATCGCGGGCGGGATGGGCGTGCCATTCCCAGCCTACCAAGCCTTCAAGGGTGTCGTCTTCTTTCATACCGGTACCTTCGTAGACCCAGTGGTCGGGATTGGTGCAGGTCCAGGGGGCACCGGCACCACTAATGGCATCCCTCCCCATGCGCCCACCCATGAGCAGGGCCCCGTCCCGCCCGAAGTAGCTATCGAGACGCATGATCCGGTGGGTTTGCCCCTCAGCGGAGGGCAGCAAAGGCACCTCACCAAAGACCGAATTGCCGCTGAGGAATGCGAGATTAACGCCTGCGTCCCGGGCGGCGCTGACGTTGTCGTACATCCCCCGCGTCCAATATTCGTCATGGCCCACGGAAATAAAACCTTTCGCGCGCTGCAATCCCGGCCCGTCCGTGTGCGTATCCACGTTGGATATGTACGACACATCGTAGCCCTGCTGCTCCATCCAATAAGACAACGGGAATTCCCAAAGAAGAAATTCGCCCGAACCCACGGAGGAAGGTCTATCGACAAGGTGCTCCTGACAGAAATTGGCGTAGGGACGGTCAAAACTAACCCACCCTCTTTTCCCCGTGAGCCATTTTTTTCGTCCAGCGTTGTTGAGGATGAACTTGTCGGCGTGGTAAAGAGACCACCGGTCATCGGGCCAGCTATTGTAGGCCTGCCAGGTCAGGTCGCTGCACTGAAAAAGCAGGTCACAGGGTCGGTTGTCGCGCACGTTGAAGATCACGTAGCTCTGCAGGCCATCCTTCTTGGCGGTGAGTCTGCTTTGGTAGACGCCCTCCACCTTCTTGGCGGTGAGTTTGCCGAGATAGACGCCGCTGAGCCAGTCGTCGGGAATCTCAAATTCCACCGACGGTTCCCATTTGCATTCACGCAGGCGGTTTTCGCCGATAGGGGGATCGGCTTGGGTTTTTCCCTGTACGGATTCAAACTTCTTCATGGATCGCCCGCCGGTGCCGCCATAGTAACCCGTGCGGAAGATTTCCAGACTGAACTCCGACACTGGATTCGTGCTCACCATGATCTTGAGCGTGTCGCCGGCGCTCACACTCATCTCGGAGCAGTAGCCCTCGATTCGCGGGGAACGCCACCAGGTATCCGGGTCGATGTAGGTGTTGGTGAGCATCCAGTCGCGCGTGCCGGGCTTGGCGTTCTCTTTGGTAATCCGGTTGTCGCCAGTCGGTGCCGCAGCGGCCGTCTGGGGTGTACCCTGGACACCAGATGTAAAAGCCATGCCTGCAGCGGCAGCACTCTTAAGCAGGTCGCGGCGGCTCAGACCTGGGTTCTGCTCGTCGGATTTACGCATGACGTGTTCTCCTTTTGTCGTGACCGAAGGGTTTGTCGTTCTGATTGTTCACTTCACTGCCCCACCTTCCAGTGCTGTGTAACACCCATTCTGACGGGTACTCTCTTGTGGCAGCAGACCATCTGCGGCGTCAGAGATACTCGCCCTGCCAAAAAGCAGGGCTGCGTTCTCTTCCTTGCAGCTAATCCACTGGGCCTACTGGGCCTACTGGCACGGCGAGACACCCCATCATTCTGAATGTTACAAAGCACTAGTTTCTCTTCTTGGGCTTTCTCGTCTCGGGCAGAAGCCATTTCTCATTGTTGAGCGAACGCAAGAAGGTGATCAAATCAATGAGTTCCTCGTCCGAAAGTCCGGCGTCCAAGCCTTCGGGCATCACGGATATCGGGGAGGGTTCCATCGACAGAATCTCTTTGCGGCCAAGCGTGCGGGATTCCGTCGCCCCTGTGTGCAGGGTGATGGTCTCGACTGTTTCGCGGCCGATGATTCCGCCCAACAGCTCGTCCGCGGTCTCTACCCGGTAGTTCTGAAAGTCGGGAACCATGCTCGAGCTCGGGAACAACACAGCCTCCAGGAGATCATGCCCCGTGCGAACCAGACCGATGCTTGTAAGATCAGGGCCCATGGTTCCCCCCTCATCGCCAATGGCATGACAGCTCGAACAGACAGCCTTCTCTCCAAAAAAGACCTTGCGCCCCCTCCCGACGTCACCCTTACCCGAAGCCGGCTCGATTCGGTGGAACCGTTCGGCCAGCCTTCCGTCCCGCTCTTCGAGTTGTTCCTTGATACGACTTGCCCGGGCATGTACGGATTCGGGAAAGGAATCCAATAGTCGTTCCAACTGAACCGTCGTCATGAGGTCCCTTGCATCTTCATTCTGCGCAAGACTATCGATGATCTGATTCCCGAGAACCGGATCCGTCTCCCCTTCGAAAGCCTGCATAGCGGTCGCCAATATCAGAGCGTCGGCCGTGGGCAAATACGCCTCCGCAAAACGCAGTTTCGTTGTCTCCTCCAGGGTCGCATGGGCCAGGACCGTTGCAGCGCTACGCCTGAGGGTCGGCTCTGTCCCGGTCTGCAGATGGCTCAAGACCAGGTTCAATCGCGCTCCTTTCAGGGGTGCGTGCGGATTCGAAATGGCGCTTAGAGCCGTCAAGCGTGAAGATACCGGATGGCTTTCATTGTCTGCGATATCGGCCAGCCGCGAGGACAATGGTTTGATGCGACGATGGGCTACGACGTTAAGGGCTGCAGTGCGAATTGATTCATCGTCGCCTTCCAGGCAAAACGCGAGCGCTTCGATCCAGGGTTCCGGCATTTCGGCCGGAGCGGCATCATTAATCACATCCAACAGGAGTTCTCTGTGTTCAAAAGACTCATCTGTCAACTTTGCGGCAACAAATTGCTGCGCGATCGGATTTGCCGCATAGGCTTTCAACACCTCAGTCACTTGCGCGCTTGATGCGGCATCTCCGTCACGGAGGAACGAGAATACCAGTTCTAAAATCTGACCACTCCATCCAGGATGACGTTGTGCAACCCACAATCCCGTCTGGCGGGCCGTTTCTTCATCAGACCGAAGGAATGCAGCCGCACGGTCGGCTGTTACGCGGGGGTCCTTGAGCTGATCCAGAACAACCAGCGCGGACTCTCTCGCAAGCCATTCTTTATCGCTGTCCAGTGCGCGACGCAAGGACTCCCGATCATCGATTTCAATGAGCGCATACCGGATAGCGTGCTGCTCAAAGCGGTCAATGTCGCCGCTCACCGCTTCGAGGAGCGCGTTGGTTACGGAGGTATTACCGATACGCCCGAGTGCCGTGGCTGCTTCTCGTCGTTCCAGGGCCGATTCAGACCGAAGCTTGGCCGTTAATGCCGAGAGGCTCCCATTGTCTTTCAGTTCTCCCAAAGCTTGTATGGCTGCGACACGGACTTCCAATTCAGAGTCGGACAAGGCTTTTTGAATTGATTGCGCAACGGAGTCTCCGCCGATCCGATACAAAGCCCAGACGACCTGTCTTCTGGATTGCGCGTCAGATGCCGAAGTAACTGCACGCACGAGCGACGGAATCATGCTCTCACCCCGGGCCACAATCGTTTCCAAAACTCGTTCACGAACACGGAAGCGTTCGTCGGACAAGTGTTCCATCAAATTGCCCGCGTCCAATGCGTCAAGATCGAGGCTGAGTCCCCATGGGTCTGTGACGGTCTTCGAGCGCTTGGGACGGATGCGATAAATGGACCCTGTGATTTGGGGTTTCGCGACACGGCTAATCGGGCAGGCATCTACGTACCACGCGCCCGTGTCACAAAAGAGCAAACTGCCGTCGGCATCTTCAACGAGGTCAGTCGGATAGAAATCGGAATCGGTCGATGTCATAAAGTCCGAGTCGGTGGTCTTGAATGTTGATCCGTCGGGCTCAAGTTGGTGGACCTGAATTCGATGGGGATTGAATTGGGCACTGAAGAGTGCGCCGCGATAGGACTCACCTAAACCGTCACTTTGATACGTCAGAATTCCTGAGGGTGCGATGCGTGCGAATTTGGACATGACCGGCATCAACGGGCCAGTCCTGAATAACCCTCTTAACCCTGCTGGCGTAAAACTATTTCTCGGATAAACACCGCCCCAGACCCAATGCATAATGGCATCCCGCTGTCCGTACTTGGCGAGTGTAAAATACGTCATGGTTCCCATCATCTGACCGTAATCGGTAAACGCCACCTCGACCGGATTGTTGAATCCGCCGCCGGCAATACGTTCCAGCCCGGTGCCGTCGGCATTGCTTCGAAAGACACCGCCGGGTCTGCCTTTGAATATGCCCGCATCCTTTGTCTCCACCTCGTACCCATGCAAGCCTTGGGTAATATACAGTCGGCCATCCGGCCCCAGAAACGGACCGTGCGAACCGTCTGTGTGCTTTGTCTTCCAACCAATTTGCAAGACAGTCCGCGTATCGGCGACACCGTCGTCATCGATATCTTCAAAGCGAAGATACTCGGGTGGACTTATCACGAACAACGCGTCATTGTGCCACAACACGCCCATCGGAAAGCCGACCTTGGTGGCAAATACCGTCCGCGTGTCGAAGACGCCGTCTCCGTCTGTGTCTTCAAGACGCAGAATCTGGCACTCGGGCGCGGCGGCCATTTCTATTCCAGACAAATCTTTCCCGGTGGACTCCGCGATGAACAAGCGGCCGCGATCATCGAAATTCATAAACATGGGGTAGGCCGTGAGACCAGGCTCGACAGCACTCACCACTTCAAGTCCCTCAGGCACCGAGAGCGAGCTCAATCGGCCTTCATCCGCGATCGCGACGATCCAGGAGGTCGCCAAAAGTGAAACGACAACACGTCCGATCAGACCAAGGGTATGTTGGGTGTGTTTATTCATGGGGAATTCTCTCCGTGTAGGGTGATGTTGCGACTCATGACGATATCCGGTGCGAGATTTGCAGCCTTTCTTCTTCGGTTATGTCAAAATATCTCGAATCACATGCCCATGCACATTGGTTAAACGCCTGTCAATGCCATTGTGTCGATAGGTCAGTTTTTCATGATCTAATCCCAGCAGGTGAAGCATGGTGGCATGCAGATCATGGGGCGTAATAACGTTCTGCACGGCCTTATAACCAAATTGATCGGTGGCGCCATAACTGTATCCAGATTTAACGCCCGCGCCTGCCAGCCATGCCGTATACCCATTGGGATTGTGGTCACGACCATAGGTGCCGGCCTGGAACATCGGCATGCGTCCAAATTCTGTGGCAAAGAGAACCAGGGTCGATTCAAGCATGCCGCGCTGTTTCAGATCTTTCAATAACCCCGCGACCGGTTGGTCGAGAATGGGACCGTGCACATCGTATTGCGCCTTGAGCTTGCTGTGACCATCCCAGTTAATGCGCCCCCCTGAGGCATAAGCGCCATTAAAGAGCTGGACAAAACGGACGCCCCTTTCAACAAGACGACGTGCCAAGATGCAATTATTGGCGAATGCCGCTTTGTCAGCATTTTGACTGTCTGCGCCGTACAACTTGCGAATATGCCCAGGCTCTGACTTTAAGTCCATCAGCTCGGGAACGGCCAGTTGCATTCTTGCGGCCAATTCATAACTGGCCATACGCGCCGTGAACGCGGCATCCCCTTCATAACGCCGCTGGTTCTTTGCTTTGATCATACGCAGTGTTTGGCGCGCTGACTCATCGGATTGACGCGAAATATGCTCAGGCCGCTGAAGATGACTGATCGGTTTGGTGCTGCTAAACGGTGTCCCTTGAAATGCAGCCGGCAAAAAGCCACTGGCCCAGTTATTGGGGCCAGACTGTGGCATGCCCCGCGGATCTTCCAGTGCCACAAAGGAGGGCAGGTTTTGATTCACACTCCCCAGAGCAAAGTTAACCCAGGCCCCCATGCTTGGAAAACCATCAAACGCAAAGCCAGTATTCATGATATTCTCTGCCGGGCCATGCGTGTTGGATTCAGTGGTCAGCGAATGCAGAAAGCACAGATCATCTGCCATCTCCCCAATTTGCGGTAACAGATCGGAAGTCATTTTGCCACTTTCCCCACGCGGCCTGAACTTCCACAGCGGCTAAGTCAACATCCCATTGGGACCTTGAAAGGAAACGAGCTTTTCGTTGCCGGGCAATGGCTTTCCATGCCATTTAATCAAATCCGGTTTGTAATCAAATGTATCCACATGACTCAAAGCACCTGAGCAGAAAATCACGATGACATTCGTTGCTTTGGCAGGCGTGTGCCCTGGCCTGGCGGCATAGGGTCGTGACGGGTCAATCCTCGGCGCAGCACGTACGTCATCAGACAGCAGGGCAGTCAACGCCACGCTGGCCAGGCTTGAGGCCGCCCCTTCTAAAAAGCACCGGCGTGGGAATTGTGGCTTATCTGGATTCATTGCAGATAAATAAACTCACTTGTATTGAAAATCACCCGGCAGACCTGCGTCATACCATGCAACTCCGCCAGCTTCATGAGTTGTTGTTTTTCGTCTGGATCGGCCAAACGTGCATACGCCAGTCTGAACAGCAATTCAATTTGACTCCCGAAGTCTTGACCTGCTTCCGCTTGAAGCCGCTCGCTTAAGAAGGTCGCCTGACGATTCACAAAAACACTGTTAAACAGACCCAACGATTGAAGCGGCGTGATCGAACGTGTTCTTTTGGGTTTCATCTGGCCAAAATCAGGGCAGTCAAACGCACCAAAGACATCGACGCCCTGCATGCGAACTTTGTGTGCGTAAATCATCCGTCGCCACCCGCTTTGGTCGAATTTTTCAATGGGCTGGTAATCTGCCAGACCACCGCGCTGCTTGAATAGATTAAACCCCTTACCCCTCATTCGCAGATTCAATCGACCTGAAACACTTAATATGGAATCCCGTATGGCTTCTGCCTCAAGCCGTCGGGGTGGATAGCGCCACAGCAGTCTCGATTGACTGTCTGCTTTGAGCCCCTCGGGTGTCGGTCGACTTGCCTGCTGGTAAGTTTGCGAACCGATAATCAAACGGTGCATGTATTTCATCGACCAACCGTGATCGATCATTTCACGAGCCAGCCAGTCAAGTAATTCAGGGTGAGAGGGCGCCGCCCCCATCTTTCCAAAGTCTGAACTGGTTTCAACAAGCCCAA
>JADFHU010000257.1:696-7532 GCA_022567055.1 Planctomycetota bacterium | reverse complement strand
GATACGATGGCACTTGGCGAAGGCGCGTTTGACTGCCTCCATACTCGGCTTCTGGAGCACCACCCCACCGTCCTCATCCTGGCCATCTACTTCTTGGGGCGCTGTACGGACCGCCTCGGCGGACAAGAGTCTCTTTAGGGCTTCGTATCGTGAGTTTCCGTCCTCGAAATCCGAAAACCGCAAGGAAAGAACGGCCTCTTCCTGATCCCATGGATAGACACGGACCGGGTCTCTGCGATGTCATCCTTCTTGGGCTCCGCAGCCCGGGGCCAAAGATAGAGCCGGTTCCATAGACTCTGACCCAAAGTGCCGGAGGAGCCGAAGGATCGCTGCATCGCGGTGACAGGGACGTCGTACTGAACGTCCAGCGTGAGACACTTCAGGTCAATGTTGAAGGCATTGCTCCCCAGATCCCCAAGCGTCAGAATCGGGTTTTCCGTCGCCGAGACTGACGTGGGTACTTCGCTCGTCGTGAGAAGGTAGGTGCGTGTATCGGAGAGCGATGGGAGACTCCAACGGTCAGTGGTGCTGTCGTTGTGAGAGCTGTGGCCGGCTGAGGGGAGCAGGGCCATGTCCTCCGTGACAGAGACAATGCGACCGTCGGCCACGTTCTCCATCGTGAGCTCGCCGTAGAGCGTTCTGTCCAAGGAGGTGCCGTCAAGTGCTCTACTGTCGGTCTCTAGGGTCCAGCGGGACTTTAGCCGATGGTGGGCAAAGATGTCCACCTCTTCCGCCAGTTCAAATTCACCGGTGAAAAGCTCGTACTCGGTGGGGCTGTTGACCAGGAAGGGGGTCTGCCGCTGGGAAGCATCGGGCTGAGGGATCTGGCGTACCTGCTTGACGACCAGGCCCCCCTCTGGCAAGGTCTGTCCGCCGGGGGCCATCTTCTTGTACTCCAGGTCGAGGATGTAAGTCGTCTTTCCCGTCACTAGGCCGAACACATCGCTGACGCGTCCCAGGTGGTCACGCAGTTCTTCGTAGTCCTCTCGGAAGGACATGACCCGCTGGCCGACCGGCAGGAGGCTGGAGGACCGCGCGAGCCTGGGGCGACCGAAGCCGGCAGAGTTGACTTCGATGGTCACCTCTTCCGGGATGGACCCGTCATCAGGGTTTGTGACAGAGACCGCCCCCAGTTGCGTCACCAGTGTGATGGTCCGGGAACCATCGTCCCTCTGCTCCAGCGTCGCGACGCCATTGGCCAGTTCGATCTCGTCGGGGAAGGAGTGATGGACCAAGAGCGCCATACCCACATCTGACTCGCGGACCCGGTGTCGCAGACGTTCCAGGAAGGCGTTGTCATTGTAAAAGCTCGCAAATGTCTTGGCCATGGCGTCGAACACCGTCCGATGATTCGCTCGATGGGGATCACAGGCAGAGGGTCCGTCTTCATGGGGATCCTGGCTGTCCGCCAGGCATCCACTAAAGCTATCGTAGAGACCGGCGCCCACGAAGTCGTCGCTGTCTTCCACGTTGGTCGAGCTGCGGAAACGCAACTTGGCCTGGGGATTGAAGCCCGTGTTGGGATCCGCCAACAGCGCGAGCAGAGCCGCCCGAAGTTCGTTCGAGAACGTTGTGGTGCCAGAGTCGATGAAGAGACTGCGTATCGAGGCCAGGTCGGTGGATAGGGCCTGCAAATCCGCTGGCGGATAGGGTCTGATAGGACGCGAGTCGTTGCGCAATCTCCTGACCCAGTGTCTGGCCCGTGCTGGTCACCGGTGTCCGCCAACGGGTCGGCTTGTTGGCGTCGTCCGATAGGAACATCCCATTGAGGACGACCGGATTATCGGTGCCATTGTACAACTCGATCCAATCGGGATGGGTGCCGGCATCGCACGGGTCTTCCAGGGCCGTTTTGTTGTCCGCCATGAACTCATTGATGACGAGACCTTGAACGTCGGGCTGCGGACCGCCTCCGTTGGCAGCGCCTGGCGTGGGCACTGCAAAGGCCTGCCAGCTCTCACCGTCTTCTACCGAGCGGCCGAAGGAGACGTCCGTCTCCTGTTCTGAAAAGGTGATGGTGTCGAGCAGGGTTGTCCCATTGGCGTCCAGCAGCGTGATCGACTCTCCTTTCCGGTTGAGCCGGAAGCCCAGATGGGTCGGTCCCTGCTCAGGATCATTGTCGGCCCAGAGCAGCAAGTACCCGCCCGGTTGGATGATGAGGTGCTCCGGCGACGTGAGCGTCTGATCGAGAAACGCATTCCAGACATCGAAGGTAAAAGCCATGGACACGGGGCTGTTGGCCGGCAAGGCCTCTCTCAAGATTCCCGTGTGAGCCGCTTTGCCGCCCACATATCGAATGTCCGTTGGGTCGAGCCCGAGGGTCGATAGGCCATAGATGCCCAAACTGGCCATCGGAGCGAAGGTCATAAGGTTTGACTTCCTTGAGGTCGAGAATGTCGGCCGCGAGATCGTCACTGAGATGGGACTCTGTGTCGATCATCCGCACATCGCAGCGCCCATACACGTCATCGAAGGCACTGTAGAGGATGCGATGGCCTTCGAGTGCCAAGGCCTTTTCCGCGTCCTCGGCCTGCACGAGATGGACGAAGGGGATGTTGTATGTTTTTGCGAGTATCGCCACGTGTCAGTTAGGGGTCGAGGGAGCCAAGGAGAGGATCCCCGCCACGAAGGGGATTTCGGCTGGTATGCCGTCCGTGAGGAGAATATCGGCAGGTCCCAGTTCGTTCGTCCAGTAGGCCCTCTCAATCTGAGAGGCGTCACGAACGTGACGCAGCCCATGGCCCAGCCCTGGGCGTAGCAGGTATTGCCCTTGGCCCAACGTGCCGTGGAACTTAGTTCGATGCCCTCTGTCGCGTACCAGTCCTGGTTCTGCTCTGCCGTGGCCTGTTGTTCAAAGGTGGGGAAGTAGTAGGGCTGCACGCCTGACTCGCTGATCACACTCTCCCGAACCAGGTTGAACAGGTCACGGATCTCCTCGCGACTGAAGGGGTCCTGCCGCACAAACTGTATGCCGAATTCGGCGAACTCGGGTTCCCCGGTGACAGCGCTCTCGGGAGGAACAATCATGGTGCCGAGAATGACCTGTTGGCCTTCCTTGAACAGCGAGACCGCGTTGAACTCTTCGCTGGTCATGCCGAGAAAGGGGTCTATCTCGGCCACGGCCCCGTTGTAGTGAAAGGGGTAGCGCTTGCTGTGGAGATAGTACACGAGGTTTGGGTCATAGGGCTCCACCAGGATCACGAACTTGACCCATCGCACCGTGCCAAACCAATAGAAGGGGTCTGCCTCAAAGGCGATTGTGTTTTTCCAGTTCTTAGACGGTGTGATGGATTGTCCCGGACAGACGACGGGACGCAGGCCGCTCAGAAAGGAGGCAATCACCGCCAATCCAAGCAAGTAAATCCTCCGATCATCGTTCATACCAGGTCTCCAAGAGTCCTCACTGTCCGGCCACACCGCGCAGCCCTCTACACGGGATTTGATGCTGTGTCGTCGGCAAGCTCATGGCCCGGGTTGAGTGGGGCCCTGAAAGGCCTGCGTGCGATCCCTCCCGTAAGTCTTCGCATCCTTACCTATATTACCATGTTTTTGATAATCACCGTATCTCTCTCTCCCAAATGGTAACATCGGAAAATGAGGATCAGTTGGGGGGGGTGTCCGTATTCCCGCTCCCAGAATCGGTCCATGGCCGCCGGCGGCGTCTATGCTTCCCGTCGGGACTTGCCCGACCGGGGAGAAAGGGCTCCGCTTGAATGCATGGATGATCGAACGGCATCGGCAGCGGTAACAGCTGTGGAAAAACCCTCCCGAACGGAGTATGCTCCTGGTGATCGCGGGTAGGCGGGGCTATCTAGCTCTTGGCACTCGTGGAAAGGAAAGGGAATGCTCAGACGTGCGAATCCCACGCAAACCGAGGCGTGGAAAAAGCTTAGTTTACACTATCAAGCCTTCAAAGACGTAGAGATGAAGGACCTGTTTGCCCAGGATCCGACGCGTTTTTCCCGGTTCTCCCTGCAGTTTGAAGAGATCTTGGTGGACTATTCCAAGAACCGACTCTCGCAGGAGACCTTTGATCTGCTCCTTCAACTCGCAAGTGAAGTCGGTCTGCCCGGGGGCATTTCCGCCATGTTTCGCGGAGAGCGAATTAACGAGACCGAAGGCCGGGCTGTGTTGCACGTGGCCCTGCGCAATCGTTCCGGTCGACCCGTGGGACCGGATGGCCGAGACGTGATGGAGGCTGTGAAAGAGGTCCTGGCACGGATGCACCGTTTTTCGGAGGCCCTTTTGGCCGGGCAATGGCGGGGGTATGCCGGCAAGCCGATCAGCGACATCGTCAACATCGGTATCGGCGGGTCTGATCTGGGACCGGTCATGGTGACCGAGGCCCTGCGCCCTTACTGGCGGCAGGTTACCCCGCACTTTGTATCAAACGTAGATGGTTCGGATCTGGCCGAGGTCCTAAAAAAAGTCCATCCAGAGACCACGCTCTTCATCATCGCCTCCAAGACCTTTACGACGCAGGAGACGATGACCAATGCCGCATCGGCCAAGAAATGGTTCCTCAAGACGGCCAAATCGGGTGACGTTGCCAAGCACTTCGTGGCGGTCTCGACGAACCAACAGCGAGTAGAAGAATTCGGCATCGACCCAGCGAATATGTTTGGCTTCTGGGACTGGGTGGGGGGACGCTACTCGCTTTGGTCCGCCATCGGTTTGTCCATCGCCTGCACGATCGGGTTTGAGAACTTTGAGGCCCTGCTGGATGGGGCGCATGCGATGGACACGCACTTTCAAGAGGCGCCTCTGGAAGCGAATATTCCGGTCCTCTTGGCCCTGATCGGCATCTGGTACAATAACTTCTTCGGGGCCGAGACGGAAGCCATCCTGCCCTACGATCAGTACCTGCATCGCTTCGCAGCCTATTTCCAACAGGCCAATATGGAGAGCAACGGCAAGTCCGTGGATCGAAACGGTGCGCCGGTGGGCTATCAGACCGGCCCCGTTGTTTGGGGAGAACCCGGGACCAACGGTCAGCATGCCTTCTATCAGTTGATTCATCAGGGAACCAAGCTCATCCCCTGCGATTTTATTGCCCCGGCACAGACCCACAATCCTCTGGGCGACCACCACGCGATCCTGCTCTCCAATTTCTTTGCCCAGACCGAGGCATTGATGATGGGCAAGTCGCAAGACCAGGTTAGAGCGGAGTTGCGTGCGGCCGGCAAGGATGAGCAGGAGATAGAGCGCCTGCTGCCCTTCAAAGTCTTCACCGGGAATCGGCCCACCAATTCCATATTGGTGAAAAAGATGACCCCGAGGACCTTGGGCTCTCTGATCGCCCTATATGAACATAAGATATTCGTGCAAGGGGTGATCTGGAATGTCTATAGTTTCGATCAGTGGGGCGTGGAGCTGGGTAAAGCGCTGGCCCAGTCGATCTTGCCCGAGTTGAGGGGGTCGGCAGAGATTGGCAGCCACGATGGATCGACCAATGGTCTGATCAATGCTTACAAGAAGATGCGAGTGTAGGAGCGACTTGGCTATTCATACATCTTGCCCCGCAGGTTGCGTCCGCCGTCCACGTAGAGGGTCTGTCCCGTGGTGAAGCGCGTCTGTAACAGGAAGCAGACGGCGTCGGCCACATCTCGGGGATGGCCCCAGCAGTTCATCGGGTTGGTGTGAGCCAAGCGTTCGAGATGGTCGGCATCCTCGCCTTCCGGCGGCAAGATCAGGCCCGGGGCGACGGCATTGACCACAACGGTCGGGGCAAGTTCGACCGCCAGCATGCGGGTCAGCGACTGTAGCGTCCGCTTGCTGAGGTGATAGGCCACGTGGTCCCTGTCGTAGTCGTGAACGCGACTGTCCAGGATGTTGACGATCTGACCGGGTCGCTTTTGCTTGGCGAACTGTCGGGCCAGTTCCAGCGGCGCATAGGCGTGGATCTGCATGTTCTTCTGGAGAGACTGAGCGGTCGTTTGCCACAGGGTCTCGGCCTCGAATACCGAGGCGTTGTTGATCAGGAAGTCGATCGGCCCTGCCTGAGCCCGTGCCGAGTCGATGAGGGCCATGGTCTGTTCGTCGTCCACCAGGTCGGCCTGGAGGGCCCAGGCCCTGCCGGCCCGTTGCTTCAGACGGTCCACGAGCGCTTCGGCCTGGTCTCGCGAATTGCGATAGTGCACGATGACTCGGACACCTTCCTCCGCCAAGGTCAAGGCAATTTGAGACCCTAGGCGTTTGGCGGCGCCAGTGACCAGCGCGGTCTTTTCCATCAATCTCAATTTGCGTTCAGACGTTTTCATGAGTCGGATCAGGCAATGGCATCGTAAATTGCTTGCCATTCCTGATCCAGGGGGGTGTCCGGCAGGGAACGCCCTGCACGGCGGTACCAATAGGATGCGTTGCTAATGTCGGGTTCCTTCCGATGGAGATAGGCATGGATCCAGTAGGCGTCCTTCTCTTCCATCGACTGGACGATTTGGTGGGCTTCGTCCCACTGTCCGTTCTTGTCTGCCTCCAGGGCCTGCAGGAGTTTGGATTTGCTGTCACTGTCACTCATGGTCTTGTTCCTCAAGGGGACTCAGTCGTCTTGACGGCATCAGGAAGGTCTCTTTGGCGCTTGAACCACCGGTGTCGACGTTTGGCCACCAGGTCATAGAGGCAGTCTCGCAGGGGCCGAGGGACGACACTCGCTACTCCCAGCACCGGCCAGGGAAAGGGAAGGTGACGCAGACACAGCAGGCCGGCAGAGGACTTGATGAAGGCCCGGCCATTCGCAACGGTCACCATACTATCGAAGGTGTCTGACGCCAGGCCGTGCTCGTGTTCGAGAACCTCCTGGGTGAGGTAGTCGGTACCCAGGAACGAGTTCGTTGGAA
>JADFHU010000257.1:0-686 GCA_022567055.1 Planctomycetota bacterium | reverse complement strand
ACGATGGCTTGGCCCTGATCAGACTGGATCGATGCGAAGCGAAAAATGCCCTTGGGATCACGCTTTCGCAAGAAGGTGACCCATCCGGAACAGAGCATGCACTGGCCGTCGTACAGGACCAGCAAGCCTATGTGCGTTGTCACTTCTGGTCTCTTCAAGAGCGTTTCCTCAACCGGATCGAATCGCCAAGGCGCTCAATGTCCCTTGGATGAGAGGTAATAGGCCTCATTCATACGGAGTTCCTTCTTGAACGCGCGTATCGTGGTGTTCTCGTCAATCAGGAGGAACTCGATGCCGGCCATTTCGGCGAAGTCCTCTAGATGTTCGGAACCCAGTGCCATACTGAAGCCGGTGTGATGGGCGCCACCGGCGTGAATCCAGGCCCCCGCGCCGATGGCAAGATTGGGTTGGGGGACCCACAGCGCCCAGGCCACCGGCAGCTTGGGGAGATCGGCGTCAGGCGCGACGACATTCACGGTGTTGACGACCATCCGGAATCGATTGCCCATGTCGATGATCGAGGCATTGAGACCCGGGCCATCCGCCACGTTGAAGACCAGTCGGACCGGATCGGCCTTGCCGCCGATGCCCAGCGGATGGACCTCCAGCGAAGGCTGACCTTGGGCGATGGAGGGACAGATCTCCAGCATGTGGGCCCCCAAGACCTTGGGCGCGCTGGGATCGAG
>JADFHU010000256.1 GCA_022567055.1 Planctomycetota bacterium | reverse complement strand
CTGCCGGCCATGGATCTAGATGGGTATCCACGGATTCTCAATGATATCGTCGATTTGGGAGCCTATGAATCCATAGATGTGTTCAACGTGGATGAAGACTCGCCTGGGAGTTGATCTATTGAACAAATGCAGACTTTTCTCTAGACTGGTACGCCTCATAGTGTCCATCAAAAACCAAATGACGCTACGGAATCAGGGAATGGTCTGGCATGACGTACCGGAGAAAACGGCTCCTCAGACCTAAAAGGGTCATCGCAGGCATCGTGACGACGCTGCTAGGCTATGTGGCCTACCTCGTTATCTGCGCAGTTAATGCCCCCGCTGACGATCCGGCACGGATTCGTCTCAGGCCCCGCGTGTCCTCCTCGATAGCTACTCGGGAGCGACTTGACGCGGACCTTCGGCGACTCGACGCGATCTCCCACGAACTGCAACGGCAGCTTCTGGAGATGGGACGCCTCCGGGAGACCGTGGGTATGAAGCAGAGAGGCGGCTACTATACCAGCGACGAGCACGATCAGATTGAGAGTCTTCTCTTTCGCTATTCGGCCTGTCGCGAGGCCCTCTGGGACATGGTGGACGCAGCGCGCGACGAGCAGGATCGTTTTAATGAGAGTGACGAACAGGTGAAGGCCGTTCTCATCGGCTTCAGCGCGGCCCTCCACCTCACCTAACTATGGCTCGATGCTGGTGGCCACCTTCCTCGACGAGCCGGTGGTCGTCGATAAGCTCAACGAGGGCTATTATCGCACGGGCATTCCCAGGCCACCCTACGAGAGACTCGGGGCCTCGGCATAGCGGAACATCGCGTCGATGCAGGCCCGGGCTCGCTTCATCACCTCTGGGTCCAGCTTGACAAAGTCCTGTGGCTGGGGCTCGACCAAGACGCGCTTGATGTCGGCCAGATTGTTGGCCTTCATATAGCGGCAGAGGCTGCAGGAGCCGACGAACTTCTTTTCCGGCATCTCAATCTGTAGGCGGGCGGTCAGGCCACATTCGGTCAGCATGAGGTAGGCCGGCGAGTCATCGGTCTTCATGTGGTCGAGCAACTGCGAGGTGCTGCCCACGAAGTCGGAAAGGTGGAGGACACCGGGACTGCACTCGGGATGACTGAGTACCTTGAGGCCCTCATGTTCGGCCCGCAGGTAACGGATCATGTCGGGATCATATTCCTCGTGGACGTAGCAGGTCCCGTTCCAGAGCTGGATGTCCTTGCGAACGCCCCGCCGGTCCATCTCTTCGCGAATGTTGAGCCCCATGAGTCGGTCTGGTACGAAGTAGACCTTGTCCGTAGGCACGCGCTCGATGATATCGTCCACGTTGGAGGAGGTGACACAGACGTCACACTCGGCCTTTACCTCGGCGGAGGTGTTGATGTAACAGACGAAGGTGTGATCGGGAAACAGGTCTCTCTCATGTCGGACATCTGCGGCGGTGATGGAATCGGCCAGGCTGCAGCCATTGGGCTCACTGGGGATCAAGACATCTTTGGTGGGGTTCAGGATCTTGGCGGTCTCACCCATGAACTTGACGGCCACAAAGATGATGATGTCGGCATCGGCCTTCATGGCATCCTTGCTCAAGGCGTAGGAGTCCCCCACATAGTCCGCCACGCCCTCGACGATTTCCGGGCTCACGTAGGAATGGGCCAGGATGACGGCATTTTTCTCATGCTTGAGGGTCTCGATCTCATTGATCAGCGGCGCCATCTCCTCGCACTTCTCGGGCGTGTACAGACAGGTTGAGCCGCCCAGCCGGACCCGCCGGAGCTTGTCGTAGAGTGCATCGGCTGTCATCATTTAGGGCACCTCGAAATCATTCAGTGTCAAGGTCATCTGGTTCAGGGTTCACGGTAAATGCTGATTGGAACCGCCAAGACCATCCCTGTCGAACCCCTAATTCCTGTTCTTCCTTCATTATAGGCAGTTCTAGCCATAAGGCTCATAAAAAAATCGAACGCGATCTTGAACGACTAAATCGCCCCGCATTAGTCTATCTTGTGCCCTCTCCTTGCATCGAGGGCTTCAGATCGTGGTCGGTCTTGAGTTGGACCTGGTGCCCCTCCACGGCAAAGGATTCCCGCGAATCATTCTGCTGATGCAATAGATCCTCTAAGGGGATCTCGGACTGAATGGTGAAACCGGCATCCTGGATCATGCGCAGGACACGCTGGGTGTCGCCCCCCTTGGTGTTGAGATAGCCATCCAGGAAGAGAGAATTCGCCGGATAGAGACAGAGCACTTCCATGCTGCGCAGGTGGCCCTCTCGCCCCGCGGCGGCGCGGATGTCGGCGCTGGGGTTCAAGAAGCGAAACAACGCTAGCACCCGCAGGCAATAGGTGGGCGTCAATTCGTTGGCGTAGGTCAGGGCGTTGCCCTCAATGGGCACCAGGAAGTTGACCGGGATGGACTCGGCCCCGAGGGAGCGGAGGGTCTTGGCTACCTCGATGATTTCGGCGGCCGTCTCCCCCATGCCGATGATCATACCGGAGCAGACCTCGAGTCCGGCGCTGCGGGCGTGCTGGAGCGTGTCGAGTCGGTCCTGATAGCTGTGGGTGGTGCAGATCTGCGGATAACGGTCTTCGCTGGTATTCAGATTGTGATTCAGGCGATCGAGACCCGCCGCCTTCAATGCCTGGGCGCCGGCGGCGTCCACTAGCCCCGCGGAGACACACACCTCGATGGGATAGCGGGCCTTGATGGTCTTGATCAGGTGACAGAGCTGCTGAATCCGCCGGGGGCTGGGCCCTCGCCCGGAGAATACCATGCAGTAGCGATGCCCGCCTGCTGCGTAGGCCCGCTGCGCCTCCGCGAGGATCTCCGCTTCGCTTTTCATGCCATAATCTACGATGGCCGCCTCCGACCCGCGTCCTTGGGCACAGTAGGCGCAGTCCTCGGGACAGTGGCCGTTCTCCGCGTTGTTCAGGATGTGAATGGAGACCTTATGGCCGTGGTGGACTCTGCGTACCTGGTAGGCGGCATCCAAGAGCGGCAACAGCTCCAGTTGCGCATCCTCCAGGATACGGACACAGAGTGCGTCCTCCAGTAGGTCTCCGCCCAGGCTTCGCTCGGCCAGCTCGGTATAAAAAGAACGGTCCATGATCAAGTATAGACCTTGCTTCCCCCTGCTCGAAACTCCTT
The DNA here is from genome assembly GCA_022567055.1 of Planctomycetota bacterium. Classification (GTDB taxonomy): domain Bacteria; phylum Planctomycetota; class Phycisphaerae; order Sedimentisphaerales; family Anaerobacaceae; genus JAIPFM01. The sequence goes on along the minus strand of JADFHU010000256.1, from coordinate 4,393 downwards.
GGCCTTTTCCGCCATCCCCTGCACCAGGGCCTCGTCTTCATCGATGCCCAGTTGTTCGGCATAGTCGCGCACGTCCTGCGTGATCTTCATGGAGCAGAAGTTGGGACCGCACATCGAGCAGAAGTGGGCTCCCTTGGCCCCGTCGGCGGGGAGCGTTTCATCGTGGTAGGCGCGGGCCCGCTCCGGGTCAAGGCTCAGGTTGAACTGATCTTCCCAGCGGAATTCAAACCGGGCCTTGGAGACCGCATCGTCCCGTGCCTGGACGCCCGGATGCCCCTTAGCCAGGTCGGCGGCGTGGGCGGCAATCTTGTAGGTGATGATGCCCTCCTTCACATCATCCTTGTTCGGCAGGCCCAGGTGTTCCTTGGGCGTGACATAACAGAGCATGGCCGTCCCATACCAGCCGATCTGAGCGGCCCCGATGGCCGAGGTAATGTGGTCATACCCGGGGGCGATGTCGGTGGTCAGGGGACCCAGGGTGTAGAAGGGTGCCTCGAAACACTCGGTGAGCTGGCGGTCCATGTTCTCCTTGATCTGGTGCATGGGGACATGACCGGGCCCTTCAATCATCACCTGCACGTCCTGCTTCCAGGCGATCCGGGTCAGCTCGCCCAGCGTCTTCAACTCGGCGAACTGCGCCTCATCGTTGGCGTCGGCAATGCAACCGGGTCGCAGGCCGTCTCCCAGGCTGAAGGAGACATCGTACTGCTCCATGAGCTCACAGATCTCGCGGAAGTGGGTGTAGAGGAAATTCTCCTGGTGATGAGCCAGGCACCACTTGGCCAAGATGGACCCACCGCGCGAGACAATGCCCGTCACCCGCTTGGCGGTGAGGGGGACGTAGGCCAAGCGCACGCCGGCGTGAATGGTGAAATAGTCGACGCCTTGCTCGGCCTGTTCCAGCAGCGTGTCGCGGAAGATCTCCCAGGTCAGTTCCTCCGCCTTGCCGTCCACCTTTTCCAGGGCCTGATAGATGGGCACCGTGCCGATGGGCACCGGCGAATTGCGGAGGATCCACTCGCGGGTCTCGTGAATATTGGCCCCGGTGGAGAGATCCATTACCGTATCGCCGCCCCAACGGGTCGACCAGACCATCTTCTCGACCTCCTCGGCGATGCTGGAGGTGATGGCCGAGTTGCCGATGTTGGCGTTGATCTTGACGAGGAAATTGCGGCCGATGATCATCGGCTCCGATTCGGGGTGGTTGATGTTCGCGGGGATGATCGCACGACCGCAGGCGATCTCGTCACGCACGAACTCGGGCGTCGTCTCCTCGCGAATGGCGCAGTATTCCATCTCTGGCGTGATGAGGCCCTGGCGAGCGTAGTGCATCTGCGTGACATTGCGTCCCGATTGGGCCCGCAGCGGCTTACGCAGGCAGCCGAAACGCAGATCCGCGAGCTCCGGATCCGATTCGCGACGGCGACGATAGACGGAACTGCTGGCGGCCAGGGTCTCTACATCTCCGCGCTCGTCTATCCAAGCCTGTCGCAACGGCGGCAGGCCCTCGGCAATGTCGATCTCAACGTCCGGGTCCGTGTAGGGACCCGAGGTGTCGTAGACCCGCAACGGTTCATTGGGGGTCTCGACCCCGTTCACGACGGTCGGTGAGAGCCGGATCTCCCGCTGTGGGACGCGCAGTTGGGGATGTTGCTTGCCGGGCAGATAGGTCTTCTTCGAATTCGGCAATGGATCAAAACTCAGATCCATTTCACCTAGTATCAAGCTCGTTGTTCTTGTCATAAGATCCTCTTTTCAGTGTCGGGGAGAGCCCTGCATACGGCACAGGCTTCCGTTGCCTATATATTGATTCATCGACGCAAAATTGACCCAGGGGCCTACGATTGGAATCGCCAAAGCCGATCCCAGGGCCTCCGAGGCCAGTATGCAGCGTACCTCGGTCCCTCAGTGGCGTCAATACCCTCGTCAATAGCCATGCCGCTGCTTCCAGGACCGGGGCGTCCTGCATTGCGGCCTTTCCGACACGGTGAGACTTGACTCCCTAGAATGTGACCCCGTACAATGTAGTGAGGAGGCCGTTCAACGATAGGCCGGAGAGGGAGAGAGGGCTGAATCCTATTGATCGGACTGCGACACGTGACTATACTTGTCCGAATAAAGTATCGTAAGTGCTGTCTGAAAACTCGATTAGGAAGTACCGTGCGCCAAATTGGAGGTTTCACCATGTTTGGACTCTTTGAGAGAGGCGTCAGGCGTCTGGCAATTCTATTCGCGGCAATCCTGCCGGCGCTCCTGGCCCTCGGTTGTTCCAGCACTGGCAAACCTGCGCTGCTCGCACACTCCCAGGGGCCAGACGGGGGTACGATTCGTTTTGCAAACGTCCTGGAACGCGCCGGCATCGACTTTGAGCACTATGGAGAACGCCATCGCTGGTGTGAGATTGGGCCCGAGGTCCGGGGTATCGCGACCAATGAGGAGATCTCGTTGGAACTTTTCGACGATCCCTTCGAATTCGCTCAGAAGCACCTGATCCGCATGAACGGTTCCGGCGCCGCCTGGATCGACTACGATGCCGATGGCGACTGGGATCTCTATCTGGTCAACGGGGCGGGCGGCCCCAATGTCACCAACGCACTCTACACCAACAACGGCGACGGAACCTTCACCGTGGAGGTGGCCAAGTGCGGGGCGCTCGACGTGGGGGAGGGCATGGGCGTCTCCGTGGCCGACTACGACAACGACGGGTACTCGGATCTCTTTGTGACGAACTTCGGCGGCTTTGTGCTTTACCACAACAAGGGCGACGGCACCTTCCAGGATGTCACCGCAACCGCCTTCGGCGAGGGGGTGAAGGATTATTGGTATGGCGGATCGGCCTGGGGCGACTACGACGGCGATGGCGACCTCGACCTCTATGTCTGTGGATACGTGGACCTGTCGAAGCGGCCCCACAATACGAACCTGAGATTTCCCATGGATTTTGAAGGTTTTCCTAACATGCTCTTTCGCAACAACGGCGATGGCACCTTCAGCGATGCCACCGAGGAAGCCGGAGTCGGTGACGCCTACCGCAAGTCGATGCAGGTCCTGTTTGCGGACTTCAATAACGATGGCAGGTGTGACATCTTCGTCGCCAATGACACCGATGCCAGCTCCATGTATCTGAACCGCGGCGACGGCACGTTTAAGGAGTTCTCCGGCCCCAGCGGGACCAGCAGCACCGACGGCTCCATGGGCATTGCCTACGGCGACTACGACCGCGATGGCAAGAGCGACCTCTACATCTCCAACTACACGGGGGAGGCGGATCTCCTGCTACGGCTGATCGATGACGAGAGCTCCAACGACGGCGTCGTCACCAACGCCATCTACGAGGGCGATTTCCGCTCCACCGGTCTGCTGCAGCGGACCTGGAGCAAAGTGGGATGGGGCACGGGCCTGTTCGATTTCGACAACGATGGCGACCTCGACCTCTTCGTAGCAAGTGGTCACCTCAATGCCGTCAGCGGCGACAATCGAGACGAAAACCTCCTCTTTGAGAACGACGGCCAGGGCATCTTCACGGACTGCTCCGAATCCTCGGGCATTCTCAAGTCCGGCAAGCGGATTCACCGGGCCGCCATCTTTGCAGACTACAACGACGACGGCAAAATCGACATCTATGTGGTCAACAATGGAGAGAAGAGCTACGACGCCGAGGAGGATCGAACCGGGGTCTTGCTGCTGAATCGCAGTGACAACGACCATCACTGGCTCAAGATTCGGCTCGAAGGGACTAAGAGCAACCGGGATGGGTTCGGCGCCAAGGTCAAGGTCCATGCCGGCGACACCGTGCAGGTCGCTGAGTTGGTCTCGGGCTCTGGCTATTTTTCGGCCAATGCCAAGGAACTCCACTTTGGCCTGGGACGGGGTGACAGGATTGATCGGATCGAGATTCAGTGGCCCAGTGGAACCCGGCAGACCTTCTCTCAACTGGGCGTGGACCAAACCCTCATCATCGTGGAAGACGAGCCATCCTACCGGGTGGTCGCGAAGTCCAAACGTTGAGTTATTGGAAGGTAGAAATGGATTTCTGTAAGCGCGGCGGGGTGTCCTATGCCACCGTCATGGGCGTCGTGACGCTCCTCGGCTGCTGTGCCCAGCCGACGCACTCGGAGCGTAGCAGGGCCATCCTCTCCCACCGCAACCTCGGCCTGGCCCATCTGGAGGAGAACCACCTCGAGGCGGCTCGAGCGGAGTTTACCCAGTTAATCGAGGCCCTGCCCGGCGATCCCCTGGGCTATGCCAACCTCAGCCTGACCTACCTGCGCGATGACGACCCCGAGCGGGCCCTGGTCCTGATCGAAAAGGCCCTGACCCTCGATCCCCAAAACCCTGCGCTGCGTCTGATCCTGGCGGAGATCCACCAAGCCCAGCGGAACGACGATCAGGC
>JADFHU010000255.1 GCA_022567055.1 Planctomycetota bacterium | reverse complement strand
GAGAGACAGGTATCCAGTCGCCACTCAAGAAAACCAGTCGAAGTTGGCTGGCCCTCGTATCAAAGACTTCGGAGTCCATCAAGGGGACAAGCTGCTGCAAGGCGGCCGGTGCCGAATCCCAGAAGGTGATCGGCTCGCTGCAGAGCAGGTGGAGCAACTGTTCCGGGTCCTGGCACTGGGCCTCGGGCGCGATGTGAATGGTCCCGCCGGCGGCGAGTATGCCAAAGACATCATAGACCGAAAGGTCAAAGCAAACCGAAGTGATAAATAGGATCCGATCGCCGGGACCCATTTCGAATTCCCGGTTGACCCACTCGATCAGATTGATGACGGGCCGATGATTGACCACGATTCCCTTGGGCCTTCCCGTGGATCCCGAGGTGTAGATCACATAGGCAATGTCCTCCGCGCTGACGCCGGAGCAAATCGGATCTGTCGGTTCTTTGGCAATCAACTGCCAATCTCTGTCCAGGCAAACCAATTCCGTGGCAGAATCGGACGAACGGATCTTTTCCTGCAGGGCCTCCTCGGTAAGAACAAGGCCCACCTTGGCGTCGGCAATCATGGTGAGAATACGCTGGACTGGGAAGGCAGGGTCGAGCGGTACATAGTAGCCGCCCGCCTTGAGTATGCCCAGCAGTCCGACGATCATGTCCAGGGATCGACCCACATAGAGTCCTACCGGTGTCGCGGGAGACACTCCCCGCTTCCGGAGATAGCGGGCGAGCTGATTGGCCTTCTGATTCAGTTGCTCATAGGTGAGTTGATCGGGGCCACAGACTGCGGCAGCGGCCTCTGGCGTGCGCTTTGCCTGCGCTTCAAAGAGCTGATGGATGCATACGTCCCGAACATAGGGTCTTGCGGTGTCATTCCACTCAACCAGCAGTTGGTGACGCTCTGCCTCGGTCAGAATCGAGAGGTCGCAGATCCGCTGCTGGGGGTCTTCACAAATTGAGGAGAGCAGGGTCTCAAAGTGGCCGGCCAGCCGTCGAATGGTAGACTCTTCAAAGAGGTCGGCGTTGTACGAGAGGGAACAGTGCAGGGAATCCCCTTCGTCCATTACGTAGAGATGCAGATCAAAGGCTTCGCTCGCGGGAAAGACCTCGGTTTTGCGAACGGTCAGTCCAGCCATCTCTAGAAGCGCATTCTCCTCGTTGCGGACACGAAACATCACTTGCACAAGAGGCAACTGGCTTCGGTCACGCGGTGGCTGGAGTTCCTGCACCAGACTGCCGAAGGGAACGTCTTCATGCTCAAACGCTTCCAGCACGCTCCGTTGGTTGTCCTCCAGGAGCTGCAGAAAGGTAGGATTCTCCGAAAGCCTGGCCCGCAACACAAGTGTATTGGTAAAGCACCCTATCACATCCTCAAGTTCTGTTCGCTTGCGACCGGCGCTGGGCGTCCCAATGAGAAAATCGTAGGAATGCGTGTATTTCGAGAGGAGGACTTGAAACGCCGACAGCAGAGCGGTAAATAGCGACGTGTTGCTGTTCCGGGCCAGAGTTTTGAATTGATGGCTCAGAAATGGCGAAAGGCGCAGCTGCTCCTTTCCTCCGATACCACTGGGTTCGGCCGGCCGACATTTGTCTGTCGGCAAATTGAGGAATGTGGGGGCGCCATTGAGGTTCTGCCGCCAGTAGCCAAGGTGTGTACGGATGGATTCTAGCTGGGCTGGTTCAGCCTGCCATTGCGAAAAATCGCGGAACTGAAGTTTAGGCCTTGCCAGCACGGACGGGCGTTTCTCCACCAGACAGGTATAAATCATGCCCAGTTCCTTGAAGAGAACGAGACACGACCGGCCGTCACTGATGATGTGATGCATGATGATGAGCAGTACGTTCTCTCGCTCACCTAGGCGGAAGAGTACAGGTCGTACTAAAGGGCCTTGATCGAGATGAAACGGCTGAGCACATGCCTCTGCCATTCCCTCGGCCAACGAATTCGGCTGTTCTGCGCTGCCAAGATCGGAGAGATCTACTAGATCTAGGGGAAGCTGATCATCTGATGAAATACACTGGACTGGCTTTTTCTCCCGGACACGTATGGAAGTTCTCAGCGAATCGTGTCGCTTCAGAAGCTCTGCGAACGCCTTCTCGAGCAGGGCAATTTCAAGAGGGCCCTCGAGGTGCAGGGAATTGCAGATGTTGTAGTAGGATCTGTTCGACTCAAACTGATTCAGAAACCACAATCGTTCTTGTGAGGGCGACAAAGGGGCAAAGCCGTTCGATCTCCGCGGCTGGATCACGTCCGTTCCCGGTAGGTCGTGATGCTCTCCGCTTCGCAGCTTTTCCAGGAGCATTCGTTTGGTTTTCGACAGTTTCTCTAGCTCAATGGGAGGATTGGGCATCTCGTGGCTCACTTAGTTGACTTGCAAGTGTATGCCCCCCCGCCTTTAGTTCGGCGGCGGTGTGAACGATGGCTGGCCACCAATGGAGGAGTTGGCCATACTTGGAGATGAGGGTCTGCGAGAAGGCGCGCACCTCATCGATTTTTCCCATATGGTACAGATCGAGCGGCACCCAATAGTCGCTTCTCTTCACAGAGGCCGACAGGATTTCACAGTACCTCTTCAGGTCATCCTTCCAACCGGCGGGCGCGTCGGGGTACTGGGTCAATAGCCGATCGATGTGTGCCAGCAGCCGTTCCTTCGATTCAATCACCTGGGCGCGAATCCTGGCGGCAAACGCCTGCGAATCGAGTGCCCCCAGATCCATGAAGAAATCCCCCAGTGCTTGCACACGGTCAGACGTACTGCCGCTGCCTGTTTCGTCGTCAAACATTTCCAGGCACGCAGAAAACAGATCGAGCGTGTCTGTTCCGGAGGCAGATCTCAGTATTTCGTTGGGCCAACAGCGGCGCGATTCACCGGGGTCATGAACCAACGCCCAGGGGAGGTGCACAAACATGCCCTGCGACAGCTTCCAGAGTGAACGCGCGAAAAAGACATCGGCACCTCGATTCAGCGGCATGAAAGGAGGCACAAGGTCACGATGGTCCAATCCGAAGAAGGTCGACATGACATGGGTCGCGTCGGCGATCGTTGGGCGGTTCGTCACACGCAGGTAGTCTCGGGACATGCGGTATTGGCGGTATTTGTCGACTGCGCCGGTGAGCCTGTGGTGCGAAGCACCGCCGGTCAGCAAGGTGAGGAAAGGCGATGCCAGGCCGTTGTCTCCCAGGATGCCATTGACCGTCATCAACACCCGAGTGCGGTGAGCCTTGGCCAGCGTCTTTTTTCCCTCGGCGTCTAGGTCGAACTGGCGAAGATCTTTCCCCAAGTACTGGTTGTGGGCGCCCAGCAAGTCACCTCGATGGTTCTTGTTGTGGGCCATCGCCTCCTCGTGGGAGGCGAAGTACCAGTAGTCCAATGGATCACAGCCAGTCCTGACCTGCAATGTGTCCTGAAACTCCGGCGAAGGCGTGAGCTGGCACAGCGTGTCGTCATCGGCACTGAAGGCAAGCTCTCCGATGGTCTGCAACAGGATCGAATTGCAGTTCGCGCCATGGTTGTATCCGACACCGTAGCCATCAAATAGGGCATAATCGAGCACGTCTCTGGGAAGGGAGCCCTCGGTCGCGATGAGATCAGCGAACCGACGCTTGTCGTCCGGACCGGCGTACTGAATCGAAAGGTCGATCTCAGTCTGCAACTGCTGCAGCATCTGCTTGTTTTCACGGGCTGAGGCAGGTTCAGACGAACTGTCCAGAACCACGAACCTGACAGTATGGGAGTAGTCTAAGCTGTTGCGACCATAGCTAAGCAGGGAGCGTCTCAGCATCTGAGGACGATTGGCCGTGGGGATGACAAATGAGCTAATCTCAACCGATACCTCCTCTTGAGCCCTTCGATCATGGACAACCGAAGGTGGGTTGGACGTAGCTCTAACGGGTCTCGGCGGCACTTGCGGTCCGGGGCTGGGCGAGTGGGTCTTGCTGGTTTCCGCGGTCTCGACCGAAAGCCTCTCCAGCATTTTTTCGGCTTCCGCTTCCGAGAGCGTGTTAACTAAATCAGTCAGTTCGGAATCCGAGGCCGGCGGCAATACACTGCCTTGGGCACCGACGATCACCGAGGCCTGCCCGGCAACGGTTGGCAGGCTGAACAGCTCGTGGATGGATGAATTCGTGCTATAGGCTTGGCGAATTCGCGCGTGAATCTTGACCATCAGCAGGGAGTGGCCTCCCAGGTCGAAGAAGTTGTCGTGCACGCCCACCCCATTGCCCCCCAATACTTCCGTCCAGATCCGAACGAGCTTCTCTTCGACAGGATCGCGAGGCCCGACATAGGCGGCTGCCGAGGGGACCTGGCTGAGATCCGGTTTCGGTAGGGCCTGCCGATCCACTTTCCCACTGGCGGTCAGTGGCAGAGCCTCAAGGGCCACAAATGCAGAGGGTATCATGTAATCCGGCAAATGGTCCTTGAGCGAGCGCCGGAGGGAAGTCTGATCTAGCGTTTGCCCTTCCTTCATGACAACATACGCCACCAGGAAGCGGCCAAGCTCACTGTCCTCAGCTACCGCGACAAGGGCTCCACGTATCCGAAATCGGCCGACAAGCACCGATTCGATCTCACCGAGTTCGATACGAAAACCACGGATTTTAACCTGATGGTCGAGACGTCCCAGAAACTCAATATTGCCATCCGGCAAGTAGCGGCAGAGGTCTCCGGTCTTGTAGATTTTCCGGTCGAGATCCCCCGCAAAAGGATCCTTCACAAACCTGCTAGTCGTTTCTGTTGGCTGGTTGAGGTAGCCACGAGCCAACTGGATGCCGCCGATGTAAAGTTCACCCGGTATGCCCACGGGAACGGGCTGCACCTGCCGATCAAGGATATAGAGTTGCGTATTGGCGATGGGCCGACCGATCGGCACCGTTCTCAGAGGACCATTCTTGCGACATTGCCAGTAGCTGACATCCACGGCGGCTTCGGTAGGTCCATAGAGATTGACCAGGGTCACGTCCGAGGTCGCAAAGAAACGGTCCTGCAAACGAGGGGACAAGGCCTCTCCTGAGCAAATGACGCGTCGAAGGGAGTGGCACCGCTTCAAGTCTGCGTGCTGCAAAAACACTTCAAGCATGGAAGGCACAAAGTGAAGGGTCGTGATGTGATGGGTTTCAATGGTGTCGGCGAGGTCATCCGGGTTCTTGTGCGCCTCCGGGTGGGCAAAGACGAGTTTGGCGCCAACCATCAGGGGCCAAAAGAATTCCCAGACGGATACGTCGAAGCTATAGGGTGTCTTCTGCAGGACGGCATCAGAGCCATCCAGTTGAAAGTGCTCTTGCATCCATTGAAGTCGGTTCAGTATGGCGCCGTGTTCTATCATGACCCCCTTGGGCCGGCCGGTCGATCCTGAGGTATAGAGGACGTACGCCAAGTGGGAAAGTTGAGACGAAACGATGGGGGCCCTGTCTGGCTGATCGTCGACCGCATACTCTGCCGAATCCAATGCCAGGAATAGACAGGTCTCGGCATCATACCGTTCGGCAAAACGCTCCTGTCCCAGAACAACCTTGATGCCCGCCTCTGCTACGATGCCGGCAGTGCGCTGACGGGGGAAGTCCGGATCGAGCGGTACATAACACCCGCCTGCCTTCAGGATGCCCAGCAGGCCGACGATCATGTCCAGGGACCGTAGCATGCAGAGCCCGACCGGGGTGTCTGGCCCTACGTCCAGGTTTTGGAGAGTGTTCGCTAACTGATTGGCCAGCCGATCCAACTGCTCGTAGGTGAGCTGGTCGTCCCCGGAAACCGCCGCAATGGCCTGTGGTGTACGTTGGGCCTGCGCTGTGAAGAGTTGGTGGATGCACTTATCACGCGCATAGGATCTTTCGGTGTCATTCCACTCGACCAGGAGTCGATGACGCTCCGCTTCCGTCAAGATCGGGAGATCGCAGATCCGCTGCTGGGGATTTTCGCAAATTGACCAGAGCAGGGTCTCAAGATGCCCGATCATCCGCCGAATCGTGGCGCTCTCAAACAGATCGGCACTGTATTCAATCGCTCCTCTCAATCCCTGGTCGGATCGAGTCAGAGAGAGCGTCAGATCAAACTCTGTCGTTGGATTCGCAATGGGGACGGATCGAGTCTCTAGTGCCTCCAGCGACATGCCCTCTGATTCATGATCATAGACAAACATCACCTGGAACAGGGGATGCTGACCGTTTTGGCGGTCCGGCTGTATTGCCTGGACCAAGTGTTCGAAGGGAAGATGGCGATGGCTATAGGCCTCCAAGGTCGTCTGCCGGACATGGCCGAGCAACTCGGTGAAGCTCTCTTCTGCGGCTAAGGTAGCTCGGAGGACGACTGTGTTGAGGAAGAGCCCAATAAGATCTTGGACCTCGGGGTGATCGCGAACGGAAATCGGTGTGCCTACCAGGATGTCATCTTTTTGTGTGTATTTATGGAGCACGACTTGAAAGGCTGCCAAGAAGAGCATAAAGGGGGTTGCCCCGTTCTCTTGAGCGATTGCTAGGAGTTGCTCCTGAAGCGTTTTGCCCAGCTCAAAGGATTCGGTCTGGCCCTGATAGGTCGGCTGGGGCCGCTGAGGATGATCGGTCGGCAAGTCTAGTGAGAACTCTGCATCGGCCAATTGCGAGGTCCAGTACGCCAGGTCCCGCTGGTAGGCGGGACTTTGCAGGTAGGTCAGTTGGTGCGCTGCATAGTCTGCATATTGAAGGGTTAGCTCCGGCAGGGCAGGGAGTTGGTCCCGGACATAGGCGTTGTAGAGGGTGGAGAGTTCTCTTTGGAAGACGGCAAAGGACCGTTCGTCAAATATCGCCTGGTGAATGGTCAGTATCAGGCAATGGTCGTCTGCGCTGAGTCGCGCCAATCCGATCCTCATAAGAGTCCCGTCGCTTAGGTCAAACACCCGCTGGGTCTGCTGCTGGGCATAGGCTTGGAGTTTGGCCTGCTGTTTGCGCTCGGGCAAATGTTGGAAACTGACAATCTCGAGGGCCTGGGCTTGAAATGGCCGGATCCGCTGTAGGAGTCTACCGTTGGTTTGAACGAAGTGGGCCCTGAGGATCTCATGTCGCTTACAGATTTGGTTGAGGGCCTGTTCTAGGGGCCCCGTGTCTAAGGGACCCCAAAACTGTATGGCGAAGGTCGAAGTGCTAACCGAAATGTCAGGGTTTAGTTTCTGGCTCAGCCACAACTGCTTTTGGGCGCAGGAGATGGGAAACGTATAGCATGCCTCTGCATCCGCCTCTCTTGCCAGCAGGGCTATGGGGCCGTGAAAAGGGTCTTCCACCGGATCTGCAGTAGATGTCGTCGATACGGTACTATTCAAGACGTTGTCTTCCCTAAGCTCGTCCGGAAACGTGCTCCCGATCAGCTACGAACCACCAATACACAATTTAGAAAACCTTAATCCGTCGACATTTGCTATGTAACAAGCGGCTGCGGGAACGAAAAGTTGATATGGTTCCCTCAAGTGGGCGTGTAGGCTTACGCTGCCCCCTGACCGAGGGCTCGATCGAGGCTGATACCGGCAAGGTCCTCTCCCGTATCGCTTGGCTGAGAACACAACAGACGGGG
>JADFHU010000254.1 GCA_022567055.1 Planctomycetota bacterium | reverse complement strand
TTGTCGTCCTGAGCCCGGGCGCTAGCCTCCACACTCCGTGAAGATCCTCGGCCTCTCCCCGCTCGACAAGGACGCCACCGTGGCCTTGGTGGAGGACGGCCGGGTGCTGTTCGCCGCCGCCGAGGAGCGCTTCAGCCGGATCAAGCAGCACGCAGGCTTCCCCGACCAGGCCTTGGCGGCGGCGCTCGCGCCGCTAACCGCGAAGTCGGACGCCGCCGTTGCCAACGCGGGCCGAGGGGGCGTGGTCGTGATGATCAGTCTACTGGTCTTCATCGCCTCCCACGCCTTCGGCCAGGGCGCGGTGATCTGGGTCTTCCTCAGTGAGATCTTTCCCAATCGGGTTCGCGCGCGGGGCCAGGCCCTGGGGTCCTTCACCCATTGGTTCATGGCCGCGGGCGTGTCGTGGGCCTTCTCAAGCCCATCGTCCAGGGCTTGGGTCCTCGGGGCCCTGTATCGCGTTCTCCATCTTTGCGGGCATGATGGTCCTGCAATTGTTCTGGGTGATGTTCATGATGCCTGAGACCAAAGGGATCCCTTTGGAGCAGATTCAGAAGGAGTTGGGCATCGACTGACTCTTGGGTGTCACACCTTCTCGAACAGGAGCTTGTCGCAGTTGGCATCGATTCGGATGCGATCGCCGTCGCCAAACGTCCCCTCCAGCAGCCGATCCGCCAAGGGGTTCTCCAGGAGTTGCTGAATGGATCGCTTGAGGGGTCGTGCCCCAAATGCCCGATCGTATCCCTCGTTCATGATCATCTGACGCGCCCCGTCCGTGACCTCGATCTCAAGCTTCTGATCGCGGAGCCGCCGGGCCAGATCTTCCAACTGAATGTCGATGATCTGCCTGAGATGCACCTTGTCCAGCACATGGAACACGACGATCTCGTCAATCCGGTTCAGGAACTCGGGCTTGAACGACTGCTTCAAGGCCTCTTTGACATGCAAGGCCACCTCACGATCGGTGCCGGCGTTTTCCGTCAGCGTCTGGATCTGTTCGCTGGCGATATTGCTGGTCATGATGATCACCGTGTTCTTGAAATCCACGGTCCGACCCTGACCGTCGGTCAACCGTCCGTCGTCAAAGACCTGCAGTAGCACATTGAACACGTCGCGATGCGCCTTTTCGATCTCGTCGAGCAGGACCACCGAATAGGGCTTGCGCCGGACCGCTTCGGTCAGGCGTCCGCCCTCCTCATATCCTACGTAGCCGGGCGGAGCGCCGATCAAACGAGCGACCGAATGCGGCTCCACAAACTCGCTCATGTCGATCCTCACCATGGCCTGCGGATCATTGAACATGAATTCCGCCAAGGCCTTGGTCAGTTCCGTCTTGCCCACGCCCGTCGGTCCCAGGAAGAGGAAGGTGCCAATCGGTTTCTGAGGATCGCCGAGGCCGGCGCGGTTGCGGCGCACCGCGCTGCAGAGCGCCCGCACGCCTTCATCCTGTCCCACCACGCGAGTACGGATCATCTCATCCATCGTCCGAAGACGCTCTCGCTCTCCGCTCAACAGGCGGGTGACCGGCACACCGGTCCATTGGGACACCGCCTGGGCGATGTGTTCTTCCGTGACTTCATCGTGGACCAAGGTCTGTTTCGTCTGGTTCACCTCGGTCTCCCTCTGCTCGAGTTGGCCTTGCAGGGCGACCAGAGTCTCGTACTTCAGGCGGGCGGCCGTTTCCAGGTCTCCGCGGCGCTGGGCCTCTTCGAAGGCCTGCTGGGTGTCCTCGATCTGTTGCCGCAGCTCATTGACTTGGTCGATGGATCTCTTCTCTAGGTCCCACACCGCCGTGAGGGCTCGATCCTGTTCTTGCAGTTCGGCCAGTTGCCGGTGGGTCTGGGCCAGACGATGCTTGCTGGCCTCGTCTTTTTCCTTCTTCAGCGCCTCCCCTTCGATCTGCAGTTGCATGACTCTACGGCGAATGCTATCCAGTTCAGCCGGTAGGGAGTCATTCTCGATGCGAAGCTGCGATGCCGCCTCATCGATCAGGTCAATCGCCTTGTCCGGCAGGAAGCGGTCCGAGATGTACCGATTCGAGAGTGTGGCGGCCGCGACCAGTGCCCCATCGGCGATCCGTACGCCATGATGGGTGTCATAGCGGTCCTTGAGTCCGCGCAGAATGGCGATGGTGTCTGCGACGCTGGGGGGATCGACCTTGACCGGTTGAAAACGCCGTTCCAGGGCCGCATCCTTCTCCACGTATTTTCGATACTCATCGAGGGTCGTCGCACCGATACAGTGCAACTCTCCGCGGGCCAGTGCCGGTTTGAGCAGATTGCCGGCATCCATGCTCCCTTCGGTCTTACCGGCCCCCACCACGTTGTGCAGTTCATCGATGAAGAGAATGATCTGTCCCTCGCCGGCAGCCACTTCCTTCAGAACGGCCTTCAACCGATCCTCGAACTCCCCGCGGAACTTGGTCCCGGCGATCATGGCGCCCAGATCGAGAGCGATCACACGTTTGTCCTTGAGGCCGGTCGGCACGTCACCGGCCACAATGCGCTGGGCCATGCCTTCCACGATGGCCGTCTTGCCCACACCCGGTTCGCCGATGAGGACCGGGTTGTTCTTACGTCGTCGGTTGAGGACCTGCATGCAGCGGCGGATCTCCTTATCTCGACCGATGACCGGGTCCAGCTTGCCCTGGCGGGCCAGGGCCACCATGTCGATGCCAAACTTCTCCAGGGCCTGATACTTGGCCTCCGGATTGGCATCCGTGATCTTCTCGCCCCCACGAATCGCCTTGACCGCCGCCTCGATCTCCTGTCGTGAGATCGCATTGAGGCTCAGCAGCTCTTGGGCATCACTCTGGACATCGGCCAGTGCCAAGAGCAGATGATCCACGCTGACATACTCGTCGCCCATGTTGTCGGCCTTGTTCTGTGCGTCGAGCACGACTTTGCGAAAGCCATCGTCGGGAAGCAGCTGATTATCCGGGCTACCCGTAGGCAGACGGTTCAGTTCGCTCTCGAGCATCTCACCTAGGCCCTGGGTGTTGGCGCCGATCTTCTTGAGGATCACTGTCGCCACGCCCTGTTTGTCGGCCAGGAGGGCATGAAGAAGGTGCAAGGGCGTGATGATGGTATGCCCCTTGGCCATCGCCAGTTGCTGGGCGGAGGCCAGGGCCTCTTCGGCTTTGATGGTTATCTTGTCGTATTTCATAGCTGTCACTCCCCTGCGGGAGTTCAAAAGAAACCCTCTAGACCAGATTCAGGAACAGGCTCGCCTTCACCCTTCGCCCTTAGGTTACATACTTCAACACGCAAGACTTCTCGCATGAAGGATATTCAGAGTCCATGGGCTGTGTGGCTCACATGACCGTGTTGGTTGTGAATCTCACCTTCGGTGAGGTATATGATGCACCACAGAGAGCGCCGAGGTCACAGAGATAAAAGAAAGAGGAGAGCTGCGGCGGTAGCTTCTCTGTGTCCTCTTAGTTCTCTGTGGTAAAACACCGTGCTTATGCCGAAGGCATAACTTGATATTTATGCAACGTGGGGTTCACTCTTCACTCGAAGTTAGATCGAGTTTTCTGATACCGCCTGGGCTCTGTCTGAAAACGCCATTGTTCGTGCGAGAGCGAATTTTCAAACAGAGCCCCGTGTCACTTACGCACGGGCGATTACAATTCGCCTGGGCTTGGCCTTCTCCGGTTTGGGAATCCGCACCGTGAGGACACCCGCTTTCATTTCCGCACTGATGTGATCGGTGTCGACGTCATCACTTAGCGAGAAGGTGCGTCGATAGTTGCCGACACGCGTTTCTCGATAGACGGGCTCTCCCTGCTCTTCCGGATCGGTCTGGCCGGTCACGGTGAGCGTCCCTTTCTCGACGACGAGATCGATATGGTCATTGCTCACGCCCGGCATGTCGAGCAGCAGCAGGACCTCCTCGTCTGTTTCTCGTACGTCCGTAGCCGGTTGAAAGTAGTGCGTGTGTTCCTCTTCTGTTCGAGTCCCTTGATTCGAGCTTCGTTTGGTCAGTTCTTGAGTTGTCATGGCTATGACCTCCAATTTGGCCTATCGGTTTTCATGGTGGTGTTTACGTGCACAGCAAGTGCATACAGAAAGCGATCACGATTGAACCGCGATTTTCTTGGCCTGAGCTTCTGCGGCTTTCTCCAGCGTGACACGCAGGATACCGTTCTCGTAGCGGGCCTGGACCGTGTCGGGGTTCACCGCATCGGGTAGCGTGAGGGTCCTGGAAAAAGTCCCTGTGCCACGTTCTCTACGATGGACCCTTTGGTCCTCCTCTGCCCCATTCGGCCGTTTTCCCTTGAGAGTCACCGTGTCTCTCAACACGGTCACCTCCAATGCATCGGGATCGATGCCCGGAATTTCGGCGACCACGACAGTCTCATCATCATGATCGTAGACATTGATCGTCGGAAAGGCGCCTTGCGGGACACTTCGAAATCTCGAGGGACGATTCGCGGTGCTGAAGAAGCGGTCCATCTCGCCCAACGTTTTACTGACATCAAAAAATGGATACCATTGGTTCAGTAACATGGTTAG
This sequence comes from Planctomycetota bacterium, assembly GCA_022567055.1. GTDB lineage: Bacteria > Planctomycetota > Phycisphaerae > Sedimentisphaerales > Anaerobacaceae > JAIPFM01. Next base: position 3,023 of record JADFHU010000254.1, on the reverse strand, counting down.
TCACCTCCTATATGCGTATTGTCGATTGCTCTTTTTCAACTTCACAGGTCATGTTGCATATGCGATGAGTATCTACGCAAAGTGCGTGCCACACCAGAAAAGAAAACCGTAACATACGTAATATAAAAGACTTATATATATGATAGTAGAGTTAGTCTTTCGTCTATCGCCTGCCATTCTTGCAGCGGTGTCACCTGATGGCTTGTCAATTTGGCACCGATCCCTATATCAGGGACAGACAATTCGGGAGGGAGTTTTCAGGCTCTCTCACATCCACAAAGTATCGTATACGCCCCAGACCTTAGCGCGGCCTTCGGCCGCAACCCAAAAGCATGTCTCTCGCGGAGATCGCAGAGGCCGCTGAGAGGCTGTCACTGTCCTCTTTCTTTTCTTAGAGCCCCTAACAAAATGATCGTCGCACCGAGAGCGAGCATTTTTGGCTCTGGCAAGGAAGGCGAAGCAGGCCATCCGAGGATGGTCGATGGAGCCTGACGCCGTCCAGAGGCAAAAGAAGCCGATCGAATGCAGACTCATTTTGTTAGGTGCTCTAAGTGCCTTGGTGCCTCTGTGAGAGACATCTCTTCGTTACTAGAGTCCCTACTGTAGTTCTTGAACAAATTTGACAGTATTCCAAGCGTTTGAGTAATACCAAGATTTACTGCTAACATCCGTATTCCGGTGTGATCGAGATAGGGAGTACCCCATTCTGCTACATATTTGTTGTCGATCGCTAATTTTCAGAGTACCATTACTGGTGTTATCAGCAAAAGCATATAACTTGTTCGGCCGCAACCTATGTCAACGAGCGCATAACATGAAAAAGAACACCAAAGTCGTACTCATTCTGCTTTCCGTCATCGTGGTGGTTTTGTTGACGTTTTTTATCAGTCGTGCCGGCCCAAAGCGGATGATCGTTGAGCTGTCCGGCACCGCCGGATTGAGAGTCGGGGGTCTTGATGACGTCGAGGTTTTGTTCGATGACGATAATGGTGTTGCCGGTGTCGACCAGACGCTGTAGGACCGAGAGCAGCATGCTGATGTCTTGAAAATGGAGGCCGGTGGTGGGTTCGTCCAGGATGCAGAGGGTCTTGCCAGTATCCCGCTGGGCCAGTTCCCGAGCCAGCTTAATGCGCTGCGCTTCACTGCTCGACAGGGTGACGGCCGATTGGCCCAGTTTGATGTAGCCCAGGCCCACGTCCATCAGGGTCCGCAGGATGGCGGGTGAGGAAAGGGGTCCTCGTATCTAAGCATTTGATTGAGCGACACAACTTGAATGTTGATTGGATGCTGCGATGCGGGGAATGACCCCTTTCCATTTCCTCAGCAACGTATTTGTCGAAACGCTGACCTTGTTGGGGATCACTCTGCTGGAAACCAACAGTATTCAGTTTTATAATGAAGAAACTTCCATTTCAAAACGTCGTGACTCAAATGCTTTTTGCCCTCATTTCTATTCTTGCAGAGGACAACCCCTTACTGCCCCCATGACTCGACGTCCGCATTGAGTTCCCTTATCTGGATGTAATTCTCTCCATGAGTGGACCCATTATTTATCAGCCGAATATAGCGTCCCTTAGCGGGCTCAAACCCATATGTTTCCATGGATGCTGTCTGTTGACTTGAGCCCGTATAGACGGTTGTCCATTCGGTTCCGTCGTGCGATACTTGCAGGGTAAAATCATACGTATGGTGCAAACCATCCTGCCACAGCACCGATATCGATCGGACTGTTTTTTCTTGCCCTAGGTCATATCTTATCCACGCCCCGATCCCTTCATGGCTATCCCAGTAGTTATTCGGATCCGTTAGATTGCCATCAATCGTATGTTCAGGTACTTGGAGTCCAGCATGCGAACTTGCACTAGAGATCGTTCCAAATAGCGACACCCCTGTAGTCCGACTCCCGTAATCCGTGATAGGTCCTACGCTCTTCACCCGGCAATCCTCCGCGGTTGATGCCAGGACCACAGGATATCCCGTGTAATTGTTAAATGTCACATTTTCCGCGGGATTGACCAGTTCACCCTTGGGGAATCGCCAGGTCGGTCTGATGCCGCCCACGCGAATCTCTTGATCCGTGTAGGGCAGGCCGATGCCGCCGTTATGTAGATTAATCGTGTGATTCTTACCTACAATATAGGCGATTAGGGGATTATTATCCTGTTGGTCATGCGGCAATAGCGTCAAATCGACGCTAGCATTCTTGACCGGCTGGTCACCGCTTCCCGTTAACACCAACAGTGCTCCATGGGGCGCATTGCCGCTGCAATTCACCATGGTAGAATTGGATCCTGGGCGATACCCCCATGTTCCGACATCCAATACAACGCAGCCTTCGATATGTTTGGTGCCGGCGGCAAAAGCGATGTTGACGCCCGATCTCATATTGACCACGGTGCAGTCGATAACGCGTACATTCTTGGTTTTTCTCGACTTGCTAAATCCATGCGGAGTGCCACTGGTGTAGGCCCGTATACCGTCTTCCTGCAATGACAGTGTCCAACCCGGTTGAATTTGATTCGGTTGGTCCCATTTGTTAACGAATCCGACATCAAAAGCAGGTCCCGACGTTTCCATTAGGATGTCACTGGTCTCTCTAAGCTCCCCCTCGACGTAGGTGCCTTGAATCAGTGTATCAATCGCCCCCTGCATGAATATGCCGTGCCCGAAAGCGCGCGAGATAATCGTACAATCCACGATGCTTATGCGTTCGCCCCCAATTTGAAGGCTGGATTTTTTATTTGTGGTCGTTAGATTTCCTGTTCCTTTCCCCATCATATCTCCATAGCCATAGGGGGTCGAACCCTTGGCCATGATGGTGCAGGCATCCAAGGTATTATCAACGCCATGCACTTTGACTAATTGCGACCCACGACGCGGCCCTTGGTTGCCCACATCTTTGATCGTTAACCCACTAATAAAATTATTCCTACCTGTGACCACCAGAATCTGCACCGCCTTATTACCATGGGCACGATAGAAATTGGTATTCACCTCAAAAGTAACTCCGGTAAAATCCCAAG
>JADFHU010000253.1 GCA_022567055.1 Planctomycetota bacterium | reverse complement strand
CAATCAGTGTATTTCAATAGCAGCGGAGGTGGCGGGATTTAAATCGGGCTAGCGATTTCTCTGAAGACATGGCGCTTGTTGTACTGAACGGGAAAAGAGGCTATATAGATAAAACAGGCAAAATGGTTACCAGGGACGATTTTAATAATACCTGGGGTTTTACGGAAGGCTTGGCGGTCGTAAATATAGGCAGTAAGTATGGCTATATAGATAAAAGCGGAGATATGGTAATTGAACCCGTTTTCGACATCGCCAATAATTTCTCTGAGGGGCTCGCGCTGGTTGTAGTCGGCAATAAACGCGGATTTATAGATAAGAAAGGGGAATTTGTCATAGAACCGTCTTGGAGAAGCGCCTCGAGCTTCTCCGAAGGACTCGCTCGAGTGGCGGTAGAAGGGAAACACGGATTTATTAATATGCGCGGTCAATTGGTTGTAGAACCGGTTTATGATTTTGCTCAGGATTACAAAGAAGGGCTCGCTCTTGTCAAAATAAATGGCAAGTACGGATTTATCGACAAGGACGGCAATATCCTGCCGCCGAAACCCCCTGCCCAACCCAGCGGCGTCCGATGCTACAAATGCAAGACCGGTGAACTGGTCATCCGTGAAAGTAAGCGGGGGCCCTTCCTGGGGTGCAACAAGTTCCCCCGCTGCCGCACCATCATCAGTATCAAACAGCTAGACCACCTCAAGGAGCTGCAAGAGGCGGGTACCTGGCCGCCCGACACCTGGGAGCAGGCGGATGAGCTGTTAGGTCGCAAGAAGAAAAAGTCAGACGCGACCAAGACCACCAAAAAAGCCACCAAGAAGGCCAAGAAAAAAGCCAAGGTGAAGGTCACTGCTGAATAGGCCTCATGGACGGCGACGGCTCGTGCCGGACAATGCCTGACAGTTTCATTCCCTGTGCCTAGGGACCGGCAAGAAATAACTTGAACTTTTGAATGCCCAATTGCACCCCATCTTGGATCGCTTCTCAATCGCGAAAACAGCGGCTTCCTTGGGTCAAACCTAGCTGCGATAGCAGCATACAAGGAATCCCAAGCAATCCGCGACGTAGAACAGCTACGCCTGTGGTTTCGCTCAATCGGGCGCGACCCAATATGGGGCACACTTGGACCCCAAATTGTCCAACTTATTTCTTGCCGATCCCCTATAATGCCTTCAATCGAGCGGGTCGATAGACTCATGCGCAACATTCAATAAGGACACTCAATTATGGAAACAGAACAGCAGCAGGATGCCGTCGACATGGAGATCGTGGAACCGATCGGCAAACGGGTTCTCATCCGCAAGGATGAGGACAAGAAACAGACCAGGGGTGGTATCCGGCTGCCTGACAACATCGAAATTCCCACGATCACCGGGCGCGTGGTGGCGGTGTCGGCGGAGATCGACAGTTCACCAGAGATTCCCCTGTCCAAATATGATAAGGTACTCTTCAACCCCAAGGGTGCTATTCCTGTCGATTTTGAGGGCCACAATCGCCTGTTTGTGGTCGACATCGATAGCGTCGTGGCGGTGTTTCGCAAGAATTGAGCGGGCCCGTTCGAGAGAGCTGACAGCGTCCCCGGCAATAGGAAAATCCACACGGTTTGAACCCAAGCGGCATTGAGGCATTGCGGCGACTGTCATTGTCGGACGACCCGGTAGCCATGCAGGGAAAGGTCGATAATGGCTCACATGAAAGCCTGTCAACGCCTGTTAATATAAAAAAGCTTTGCATGGAGTGAGGTGTTAAGATACAATAATCTTGGTATAGTTCTCATTGGGCTTCACAGTTAGGGTGTTTGGGCCAACCTGTTCTGGGTCTCGGAGATGATGAAAATATGGCTGGTATGTTTTACTCACAGCAGGAAGCAGCTGAAAAGCTCGGCATGACGGAGGAAGAGGTCAAACAGTTGGCTGCGGAAGGCAAGCTACGGGAGTTCCGCGATGGGGCCAATGTCATGTTCAAGATCGACGAAGTCGAAGGCTTGGCCGCTGATTCCGGTTTGGATCTGGATGACTTTTCGACGGCGAGTGAGCCGGTCGCGGATTCAGACGAGCTGGATCCACTCTTGGAGGTGGACACCGTCGATGACCCCCCGGGGACGGGAGCCGACGAGGAAAAGACGGCACCCGCAGAGGGAACTGCCGCGGACCAAGCACTCGATGACTTGATCTTTGAAGACGACAGCGAGCTTACACCGGTATCGGAAGCCCCCGTTGAAAGGACGGAACCCTCTGCCCCAGAAGAAGAGGTCCTGGACACCTCAGAGGAAGAGCCCGTCTCCCTGACGCCCGAGGACGCCGCGCCCCATGAGTCGGACGGGCTGGATGAGCTGCTGGATTTGGCTGCTGATTCAAAGGGCGATGCCCTGACGGAGGACCTTGAGTTGCTCGCCGACGATAGCGGACTCGAGCCAATCGACGACCTGCAGTTGGAAGAGGAATTGTCGCTTGATGAACCAGAACCGACACTGGAGGAGGGAACACCCGGCCCCGCCGCAGAGGAATCGGCCGTCAATTTGGCAGACGACACACAGGTCGTTCCGGCCGACAAGAGTGAGGTTGAACCCACAGGCGACGCAGCCACAGCTGTGGACGGCATGGATGACACGGCACTGACCACTGAGGGCATCAGCGTCTTAGGTGAAAGCGACGCGGAGTTCCAACTGACCGACGACACACTGGCCGAAACCCTTGCCGGCCTGGGCGGTACAGGTGACACCACCTCGCTGGAGGACATCGAGGATGACATCAACCTGGACAGCTTTGGGGGCAGCGGCTCCGGCCTCCTGGATCTGTCCCTACAGGCGGATGATACCTCATTGGGCGGCATCCTCGATGAAATCTATACCAGCGATGAGGGCGGTGGAAGCCCTGCCCAAGAAGATAGTATCGGATCCACGGAAGGGGTGTCGGCCGACCTGGATGCTGCCGGTGGCGACGAAGGCGCGGGCGTGGAAACCTATGCGGCGGCGTTGGGACGCCCGATTGCTGGAGAGGCACCGCCGGATGCGTCGAGTAATATGTTGGGCGGCCTCCTATTCTTACCTCTCGCGGTGCTGGTCTACACGACGATCGTGGCCGTATCAGCACTGAATGGCACGGTACCCGGTATTGTCAGCAGTATCCAGGGAATCATCTGGTACATTCTCGGTGGGCTGGCTCTGGTGGGACTGGTCGTGGGTGGCAAGGGTCTGACAGGCAGCGCTGGCGGTGACACCAAAAAGCCGAGGGCAAAGAAGGCCAAAAAGGCAACGAAAGAGAAGAAGGCCAAGAAAGAGAAAAAGCCGAAGCGGACCAAGAAGGCGAAGAAGAAATAGTCCGCTGATTTCTCGCCTGGTTTCCAATGAATCCCTGAGGGCTGTTGCACACGGCAGCCCTTTTTTCACACACTTTTAGAGCCCCTAACAACGATCACTGATCACTGATCACGGCCTTGCATCATACCCGCAAACATGGTATAAGGCATCGCCTTACCGAACCGTAGAGGTTCATTCTATACGGAGAGGTGTCCGAGTGGCTTAAGGAGCAGCCTTGGAAAGGCTGTGTATGGCTTGTCTGTACCGCGGGTTCGAATCCCGCCCTCTCCGATTTTATCAAACGACACTGCTCAGACGTCCCCATCCAGAAATGGACGCTCCTGTAGATCATCACAACAGGAGTTTCTCTACGTCGGACCAGGCCTGCTGGAGATGGGACAGAATTGGAGCGCTATGTGGAGGAGATTCGCCTGACCACACCCAATGGAGCAGTGATTTTAAGCGATTAGGTTCCAGAGAGGCTCGGGGATGCCAACGAAGCGCGGTCGGAATCTCCCCGCCGGCGTCCTGTGCGAGTAGGTATTGAAGCGCCGCGACCGCACCCAGAGACATGTTCGTCGGCTCAATATCCTGATCCAGGGCCAGGGCCATGGTACCGAAGAATCGGTCCTTTGGCTGGAGCTTGCGCAGGGGATGCCTGACGACGCGCGCCACCCGGTCGGCAAGGAAGGGATTCGTCATTCTCCTGAGCAAGTCTTCGGCGTAGGCACGAAATCCTTCTTCTGTAAAGAGGGGGTCATCCAGATGGACATACTTGCGCCTCAACGCTGCACCCGATTCGCGCAGAAACGCATTCTCGGCCAGAGACATGAGGGTGTCATCGCCGGCCAGCTCTGTTAGCCGTTCATACCCCCGCAGATGACCCAGATAGGCCATCAGGGCGTGCACCGCGTTGTGCCCGTAGAGCTTAGCCTCCTCGAAGGGCAACAGATCCTCCTTCGCTTGAAACAGCGCGAGCCCGGGAGCGAAACCGGGCAATATCGCCTGTGTCACCAGTATGTGATTGAACTCTTCCACCAGCAGGGCCCGCGGCAGATCCGGCGTAATCGGGGCCAAGTCCAGGGCGCAGATTTCGTCGGGATCGTCCACCACGCGGCTCATTTTTCCGATCACCGTGTTGAGATACCGAACCGGGCGTCCCCCTGCGCGTGGGTAGACCTGGACGCAGCGCTCGAGTTCTTCGGCCGCCCGATTGTCATTCTCGGCCGCATACAGGAAGGTTCCGTCCACCTGGTTCGACCGTAGCCCTGCTGCAATCATTTCCGCCACGGTCGGGCTTCCTCTTTCGTAGTCTTGCACGGAGGGCAAGGCCGTGACCACTTCCGTGGACAGGGCCAGCGCTTGACGAAGTTCGCTGAGGTCCCGCGCATCGCTGGGATCCTTTAGCTCTACCGGACCGATCCGGACCTGCTTCGTGTCACTGTCACCGGCCACATTCACGGTGTAGCTGTTCTTATTGCGACGCACGGCGTTCACCAAGGCACGATCGACCTCGGCCACCACCAGCCGGTCGAACCGACCGCTCTCAAAGGCCTCCTTCACGAATAAGCCGGCTTGAATGGGACCGAAGCCAAAGCCGGTCAGGATGTGACGCATGGGGTTCCTCAGTTCGTTGTTTAGCGAACGGCACGCGAGTGTATGACTCACAGTATAAGGCACTCTAACCTTAGAGTACCTAGTCTAGCCGATCCCAGCGGCGCTCCGCAAGATACCTTTTTTGGCGGCCGCGCAGAAATAACTTCCCATTTATAGGGGCAATCTTGACATTATCTTCAGCCGCTTCTCAATCGCGAGTTCCTCGACGTAGAACAGCTACGCCTGTGGATTCGCTCAATCGGCGCGACCCAATCTGACGCCAATTTGCTCCCTCTAAATTGTGAATTTATTTCTGCGCGACCGCTTGGCATGCAGGGCGGTCTGTGATTAGTGGGTCGGTGGGTCAGTGACTGATTAGTCCTGAAGGATTTCAGATGTGATCGTAGCCGAATTCTCCGCACTTTCCTTTCTGAGTTCGCCCACGGCATTCAGGATTTCCTGCCGGTGGTCCTGGGCATCCGTCCGGACCTTTTCTATCTCATGCGTCAGAATCTTCTGAATGCCCTTCATGTACTCAATGGTCTTCGCTAACTGTCTCAGCTCCTCTTTAATGTGAGCGATCACCTGGGGAGGCTCTTTCTCAAAGCTGGCCAGGGAGTTTGCGATCTCGACGAGGCGCCCATCCAGACCGGACAGCAACGCCCGAAAGGCCCCTTCGAGATCCCCGATCTTCTCCTCCAAATGAACCGCTTGCCGGCTCCAGGTATCTGCCATGGCCTGCCATTCGGTCTGCCCGTTCTCCAAACCGACGAGTGCATCGGCAACCGTCTCGTCACGTTCCTCCGAGCGCTGACCCAACTCAGCTTGCGTCCTCTGCACCTGATCCAGTTGCTCGCGAACTTCTCTATTCAAGAGGGTCTGACCTTCGCGCAGAGCGCCGGTGTCCAATGACACCTGGTTCGCGATTTTCTTCAGGTCGCTCAGAGACGCGTCGACGCGCTGTTGGTCGCCGTGGACCGTGGACGCGACCCTCTCAATATCTCCGCTTTTGCTCTGGATCATGCGAGACAGAGCGCCCTGCTGGACGACGATCGTATCGGCTTTCCGCGCCAGTCTCGCAAACGCCTCCTTGATGGTCGCAAAGGAGTCTGTCAGCCTCAGTTGGTTTTGAACAATGCCCGCATTCGCGGCTGTCAGGTCATCATAGGACTTCTGTTGCAGGGCCTGATTCTCCGCACTCTGCCGATTGGATTCAAGGAGACCCTCTTGGTGGCGTCGCACCAACTCATGGAGGGAGGCCTGCTGTCCGCCGAGGGAGGTCGTCTGCCGTGCGATCCTGGCCGTGGTGTCGTGTACCTCGTCCAAGCTGAGCTGAGCTTGCTGCTGACGGCTCGTAACACTGTCCAGCTTACCGGAAATCAACTTGTGATCCCTATCCATAGCCTCACTCGTACGCTGTTGAGCCTGCGTCACTTGGCTGATGTCGCCCTTGAAGGCCTCTGCTTGCTGTTCAATCTGGGATTGCAGGTCCGATTGGCCTCTCTGTAACGTAGTGACATTCTCAGCGACGCTTCGGCCGGAAGCGTGATTGCGATCGACAGACGCCTGCACTTTCTCCTGACCTGCTGCCAGCAGACTGACCTGACCCACGAGTCTATTGTTGTAGATCTCTCGGACCCGCTGGGCTCGCTTCTGCGCCAATTGAACCTCGGCCACCTCTGTCGCGATCCCCTCGCTCGTCGTCAAGCCTTCCACGGTCTTCATGTACAGTTCCTGCTGATTCTCCGTCATCAATCGCAGTCTGTCCGTCACCTGTTTCTGGTTTTCAGCCTGCTCCCTACGTTGGGCGACCTGCGCATCGCCTATCAGATGAACTCTCCTGTCGATCTCCCTGGCCTGTCCCCCTACCTCGCCGATCGAGCCCTGGAGCCGACGCTGCTTGTCCGCGATACGCACCATTCCCGCCTGCCACTTCTGATCGTAGGCAAGCGTGTCTTCACGCATGCGCCGCTGCTCATACCGAGCAGCAATCGCCTCTGCCAGGGTCACTTCATTCCCACGACGCACCTCACTGATGCTTTCGCTCAAACGCATCTGACTCTTCTGGTATTGCGATGCCAGCAGCGCAATCCGCCGCGCGTTGGCATCGATCTTCTGCTCCAGAATGAGCTGATTGGCTTCCGCGCGCCGACTCTGCTCATTGCACCCGGAAGCAAAGAAGAGAACTGAAGAAAAAACAATGACGTGCGCGCCGTGAACCCAAGGGTTCGAGCTGCTAAATCCCTTTAGCCCTTCCATATCACTCCCTTTCCAAATCCATTTGGATTCTCTACCTTACAAGAATCCGTTCACCCCCATCGAGTTCAGGGGAATGCCGAGGTTCATCATCCATCCTCTGCACTCCTCACTCACAGTCCTGAGAACAAATCGTGCTTACCAGTACTGCTTAGGGTGCTTATAGCACATTTCATATCAGGGCGCCAAGGGAAAATGGTAAAAGTTTTCCGTGGACGATCTAGTTTTACATAACTTGCAGTCCACTACCACGGTGCAAACCTCCTAACCCCCACCTTGACCGTATGCAAATACCCTACGCACATTAACTCGTGAAAACAAAAGATAGTGGCCGATCCCTAAACCCTCCTTCCTGCCTCCATTGTGTCGATCTGAAGCAGAATAGCTGGGACAATGGTCCACCGGAATCAGTACTGCTGAGTATGAC
>JADFHU010000252.1 GCA_022567055.1 Planctomycetota bacterium | reverse complement strand
TTACGCGGGTATTTCTTCAGGCGGCGCTCTTCCCTGAGGACCTCTTCCAATGCCTCCTCATCCATGGTGTAATCCTCATCCGACCTCGGGTCGAAGGCAAAGGGGCTCCATGCAAAGTCGAACAGATCGCGCTTGGTGTTGACGATTTCGGCGACCAGGTCCATCTGCCGATGTCTGCGCGCGAGTTCAAGGGCCGCGTTGAGACAGTCCTGCTGACGATCGTCGGAGAACGCGGGCAAGGACCGGGCTCGGAGCAGCATGAAGGAGGCCAGATGCATGCTGTCGGTGCGAATGCCGTGGTTGGTGCAGAAATAGGCCAACTCATCCCATCCTGCCGTCAAAGCGGCCTCGGCAACGGTCGCGAGCTGATTCATTTCCAGAGAGCAGTTGGACCGTTTGAACCACTTTGTCAGCAGCTTCTCCCAAGCCGACGGGATGAGGATCTCGATGTTCAAGTCTGCGCCGATCGGATGAACGCGGACCAGGGCCTGGATCAGCTCTTTGTTCTTGCAGCTCGAGAGCGATCTGAGCAAGGGCTTTTGGGCTGGGTCATGCCAGCCACATTCCGCGGCAACGCTCAAGCACAGCAGCGTGGCGGGTAGGGGTCCGCCCAACTGGTTCCCGATCCGTCCCTCCATCTCCGCTGCCCGGGTCTCGTTCCGGGCCATCATCGCCTGCACCCACTCCAGCGTATCGACGAAGGCGGGTCGATCTCCCTCCCGCGCCTGCGAGAGTGCCCTGAGTGCCTCCAAATCCGTGGAGACCAAATGGAGTTTCTCATCCTTGAGATGTCGCACGGTCTTGGCGATCAAGAGCCGCATGCGGGCCACCCGAGTGGCGGGGTCACGGCTGCCCAGCAGTTCCGCCTTGGCAATATACTTGAGCGCCTTGTTGTAGGCATTTCTCTCTTCCGCCGATTGGGCCAATGCCAACCAGGGCTGGTGGTCTTGTGGGAAGGCCTTGACCCATTTGTCCGTCACCTTTTCCAGGCTGGCGGGGGACAAGTTTGCCGATCGACAGTACTCGAGCCACTCCTGAAAGGCCGAGGGATCGGGCCGTTGCCGGCAGGCCACTGGGTAGAGTTTTTCGGGACGCAGATAATGGGGAACGCGGTTAGAACCGGACGTGAACCCGGCGCGTTCCCATTCAGGGACTGGGGCATCTCCATAGAGATAGTCGAACTGTGGAGGATCAGAGGCATGCTCTTCTTGTGCTTCGGTCAGCTCTGTGGGGTCGAGCCGGCGGAGCAGGCGGGCCATGTACAGGCAGATGACCCCGTCCTCTGCACTCTCGGCGGCTAAGAGATCCTCGCCGACGGCGGCTCGACGGAATCGATCCCAGCATAAACAGGCACAGGGCAGATCGCTGCACTCTTCCATGCCTCGGGCCAGCAGCCGCCAGAAATGGGCGTTCGGAGCCGGCAAGGGCCATAGCACCCGCTCGATGTCGCTGCTGAAGGATTCCTGGGTGTCCAGCTTGACGATCAGATGCTGCTTGAAGCGCGTGAGCCCCTCGGGACAGGCCTGGCCATAGAGCCGTAGCACCTCTTTGAGGCGGGAAGTGATCCTTCTGTTGTCCGTCTCGGCAAGGGCTTCGTCGAGTCGCTCTAGGGCGCTGCGCAGCAAGAGGGAGTAGCCACCCACCCGCTGCACGAGTTGACGCTGGACGGGGCTCAGGTTTGGGTCCAAACGTTCCTCGAGCGTGGATCTGATCACGGGAACCAGGCAGGCACCCGCGCTCGTTTCGCCCACGGCGTCAAGGAGCTGGCGGCACTCCTGATCGCGGCCCTCATGGAGTGCGGCGATGGCCCGGATCAAGATCTTCCAATGAGCCAATGGGCTTTTTCGGGGCACTTCGGGAAGGGCCAGTGCGGCCTCGTCCACCGGACCGCTGGTCACGGCGGCTAAGGCCTGGACCAGCGCTGCCGCGGCTACCCGCAGGGGGTGACTCGGGGGTAGGGCCTCACAGTTCGCGATGGCCGCCGGATCGGACACGTTGCGGCGGATGGCGTCCTGAATCGACTGCGGCCACTGTCCCGGTGAAGACGACTCGGCCAAGGGGGCCAGCAGGCCCGCCAAGTCGCCGGTCTTGGCGGCCACCGTGCCGAGCAGATCCTCCATCGGCTCCGCCGCCTGGGGAAATCGGCCCAGGACCAACTCCGCCAGGGCCCGCGCCTCGGTGAGCAGGTTCTTGGCGATCATGCCTTGGATGCGGGCGGCGTAGGCCTCCAAGAGAACGGCTTGGGATTTTGGGGTGGCAATCTGTTTGTGAAGTGTCTTCGCCCGGTCCAGGGCCGTCTTGAAACTCTGTCGGGCGATGGCCTGTCTGATTCCTTCGATTCGAACCGAAGCGTCTGGGGAAGTGTCGGCGGATTGCGTCTGTTTAGGCGGATGCAGCGGCACGATCCGACTGTTCTTTGCTCTGGGGACTCCCTCAATGCGGCCGGCAGAAGAAGTCCGTTTCTTTTGCTTGTTTCTTCGTCCCAAGTTGTTTGATGCCTCATCATCATGACCAGGACGCCTTGAGTTTGGCAGGCAGTGTAGGGATAAATGTCCCCTGCGTCAAGCGGGTAAACGGGTGTTTTATAGGACGATGGGCTCGCATGGAAATGAAGTACTTGATTGTGATTGAGCAGACAGATACAGGGTATTCAGCATTCTCGCCAGATCTTCATGGTTGACAAGCACAAAAGGCCTTATTCCCGGTGATCGCCAGGGACTTCCCTGGGCTCAACCAGGAGCGGCTTGATCTGCGATGCATCGGATAGGCTTGGGCTGGGTCTTGATGTGTTCGCGGAAGAAACCGTGAGCGTCCTGGTTGGCTTTTAAGGGCATGGCAGGATTCTTGCTGCGCCCCCAATAGAAGCCGTGGTTTTCCCCCGGATAGATGCGCACCTCGACTGACTTTCCCAGGGTTTTCATCTCGGGTACAAACACGTCAAGATTGAACCTCCGCAACCAATGCTGATCCCCGTGCAATATCAAAACCGGACACTGGATTTCGGCCAGCTTGCGGCGCGTGTGCGCGCGCAGCTTTGGTGTGTAGAGCGTTTCCACGTCCGCATTGATGAACTCCTTAAGCCGGTCCGCGGCGATGAGGCTGCCCTCAGCTCGATGTTCTTTGGTGAACATTCCCATGTAGATGATCGTGGCAGGTTCGCCGGCTGCCACCGCCGCCAACTTTGCCTTTCCCCCCACCTCCAGGGCTAGCGTTCCACCGCCGCTGCCTCCATACAGCACAACGCTGTCGGGATCGACGTAGGGCAACTGCTTTACCTTTCTAACAATAGCCAAGGTATCCTCGACGACACCGCGATCCTGAGGATCATGACTAATGTCGCGTCGGGTCGCGTTTACCGTGACGTATCCCCACGCGAGAAAGCGTGCGTGCGTCGATCCAGTCATTGCGTCTTTACAGAGTCTTTCCATGCTGGTGTGACCCAGGCCCCCATGCAGAAAAATGACCGCAGGAAAGGGCCCGTCGCCAGGAGGTCTGCGAACCGCTGCGTATGCATCATCGCTGATCCCCATCTCGTCGATCGGACTGACTTCGGCTGACACCAACGGTACGGTAACCGCACTCTTCGGTTGTGCCGCTGCTCCTCGCTGCGGGTTCGATACAAGCAGTAGGGCGGACAGGATCAGCAGCAGGATTATGCCAAGCCGTTGATCCGAGTTGGCATGATGATTTCCTTTACCCACTAATTGGAATTCCCGTTTGCATTGCCATCGCGAATCGGAGAATAGGCGTTCATGGGCGTTGAGTCAAGAAAAAGTGCCCTCAAACCCACCCTGGCCCACGATTGCCGAGATACCTGGAACGGAAACCTATTCTAACACTTTGTACTTGCGGCAGATTTCCAATACCTTCTCAATGGGCAGAGCCTCACAGAAGTGGCCATCTCTGCCGGTGACAGCAGTTGCTTTGAAAAGTGAGTTGTATACGGCCTCTTCGGTCGCTTCTACTGCGGCCCTAAACAATGGATCCATTTGGCGGTTGGGCAATGACTCACCGGAGACTTTTTCTCTTTTCGAACCCAGTCTCAGCGCCTTAGCCGTCGAAAAGGCGATGACGTAGTCACCGCTGGAATTATTCATGACTGAGCCGGTCCGTGCCAGGCCCAGAACCGCTCTCTTGGCGAGTCTTTTGAGATTCCGTGACAAGAGAGGGGCATCGGTGGCCACTACGATCATACAAGAGCCGCCTTTGCTAGTAGTGTTGTTCTTTTGCGCAGCCAATTCCCTGCCTACGGGAGCACCATTGATTGTCAAAAGCCCACCGAAATTGCTCTGAACCAGCACGCCGACTGTGTAGCCGCCTTGTGACTTAGACAGCTGCCTTGATGATGTGCCAATCCCACCTTTGAAACCAAAGCATACCGTTCCGGTGCCTGCTCCTACCGAGCCTTCCTCAACAGGGCCGGTAGCAGCATTTTCTATGGCTTGCCGGACATGGTGTTGACGTACCGGCCTGCCCCTGATGTTGTTCAACCAGCCGTCATTCGTCTCACCTACAACTGGATTTATGGACATCACATTCTCATTGCCGGGCAGATTCAGCATGTATTCGATGACACCGTCCGCTACTATTCCCACGTTCAGCGTGTTGGTCAGTACGATGGGAGTTTCGATATTTCCCAACTCCTCAACCTGCGTGTAGCCCATTAGTTTGCCAAAGGCATTTCCCAAGTAGATAGCGGCCGGGACTTTTTCCACAAAAAGATTCCCGGAATGGGGGATGATGGCCGTTACGCCGGTTCTGATATCTTTTCCAACTATGAGCGTAAGATGGCCGACCTTAACACCGTCAACATCTGTAATGCTGTTCCACCTGCCGGGGGATAGCACTCCAGGGGCGATGCCAACTTCCCTTACTCTTGGTCGTACATCGCTGTGTTCTCCGGCCCACAATCCATCAGCCAAGATGACCAATAGAACTAGAACCCATCCCAAAACCTGTTTTGAAACGAGATCGAGCGAAGAGTTCGTGGTCAAGGCCGGACGCGGAAAAGGCTCGGATGCGTGCTGAAGCACGTCGAGAACCTTTTTCGCCGACAACGCAGATCCACGTACTCTGCAGCCGATCGCAGTCGAAAGAGGATTTGGGATGGGTTCTATACGGAAGTGGCTCATTCCTCTTTCGCTCATTGCCTTGACCTCCTGTTTACCTGGTAAAAAAATTGGAACCCGCGGTGGTCCCATGGGCCCGTGACAAGCACAGAGGATATTATTACCTCTATAGATGAAAATCAAACTTCCTATCACTTAGTCGTCGTGCAAAAATAACTCACCGGTTTTCCATCTCATCTTCACGCCATCTTCGTCCGTTCCTCAATCGCAAATCCTCAACGTAGAACAGCTACGCTTCCGGTTTCGCTCAATCGATCACGAACGAATCTGACGCAAATCTGAGCGTAAAAACCAATGATTTATTTTTGCACAACTCCTTAAACCACAAGAAACAACCAGAACGCAGCGGAGACTCAGCGCACGAAGCATTCATCCTCTCCTTTTTGGTGAGTGGCGCCGAAACCCTGCATCGCTGGTCGTAGCCTGCGTCCGGGCAGGCTCGCCATGGATGTGCTGCGGAAACTGTATCGCGGTGACTGACTGGTTTCAAGAATGAATCTATTTTCATTGCAACGGACAGTCGAGCATGATTATGATAAACGCCACGAGTACGTAGGTCGGGCTTTCCAGCCTGACAACTAACCGTGTGGATTTTGCGGCCTGGAAAGGCTGACCTACGAAGGAGCCGTGACGATGCCATTAACTCGACGATCCATGTTGAAAACCACGGGGGCCGCCGCAGCGGCGATCTCATTGGGCCTGCACCGCTGCGTGCACGCTGCGGCGGCCGCGGAGATCCACGAGACCAAGGTCATCAGCCACCTTTCGCACCGCTACCACGGCTGGCCCACGTTGGCCCGCCGCAGGGACGGCGAATTGCTGCTGGTTTGTTCCGGCGGGCGCGAGGCCCATGTGTGTCCGTTCGGCCGCGTCGAGCTGATGCGATCGAAGGACGGCGGCAAGGCCTGGAGTTGGCCGCGGGTCGTGATGGACGGGCCCATCGATGATCGCGATGCGGGCATCGTCGAAACCGCCAAGGGCACTCTGTTGGTGACCACGTTCACATCGCTTGCCTACGAATCGATTTTGAAACAGGCGGAACAACAGGGCAATTGGGACAAAAAGCGGCTGGCACAATGGCAGGCCGCGCACAACCGAGTTGGCGCGGAAAAGCGGAAGGCCGCGCTGGGCGTCTGGATGATCCGATCGACCGACGGCGGCGTCACCTGGTCCGGGCGACACGACTGTTTGGTCGACAGCCCACATGGTCCGATTCAGCTTTCCGACGGCCGATTGCTCTACGCGGGCAAGGACCTGTGGCGGGAACCCCACCGTGTGGGCGTGTGCGAGTCAACTGACGACGGACAAACGTGGCGGTGGTTGGCCGAAGTACCCACGCGCGAGGGCGACGATCACAACAACTATCATGAACTGCACGCCGTCGAAACCGCTGACGGCCGCATCGTCGCACAGATACGCAACGACAACGCAAAGAACAACCGCGAGACCTTGCAGACCGAATCGAGCGACGGCGGCAAGACATGGGCCACGCCTCGATCGATCGGCGTGTGGGGATTACCTTCACATCTGTTGCGGATGAAAGACGACCGGCTGTTGATGAGCTACGGCCATCGTCGCGCCCCGTTGGGAAATCAAGCCCGAGTCAGCGATGATCACGGACGCACCTGGTCCGAACCGATCATCCTCTCTGGCGACGGGATCTCTGGAGATCTTGGCTATCCTTCGACCGTTCAACTCGACGACGGGTCGCTGGTAACCGTTTGGTACGAGCGGATGAAAGATTCGCCAGACGCGCAGTTGCGGCAAGCACGCTGGGAACTGCTCTAGCTTGTCTAAGGGCCAATAGGACCATCCCTGCTTGTCAACCGCCAATGGGACCGCAGTAGCACCGCAGAATACAGCAAAAGAGCTCATTGAAACATTCATACATGTGGCTACGTTGGCGCGCCGCGCTACGTGAGTTTCCAACCCTTCCGATATTCGCGATGAATCAACGCGTCCGCCTCCGGTGCGTTGGTCGCGCGAAGTTGCTTGTGGTCCCATTTGAGTTTCTTTCCGACGCGGTAGGCGACATTCCCCAAATGGTTCGCTTCGGTCAACCAGCCAGCGTATTGGAAATTGCAGGTTGTCGGAGCACCCGTTTTGCACGCATGAATCCATTCGGCGTGGTGCCCCAGCGATTTGGCGATCGTCGGTTCCGGCCGTATGAAATCCACGAACTTGTCTTCGGGCAGTAGGGCGTGTTTTCCATAGTCAGACAACAACATGCCTCTATCGCCGACAAACAAGATGCCGCTCTTCCATTTTGGAATCTCGCCATCCTGCCAAATCTTCGGCTTGTGCGAGCCTTGATACCACGTCAGTTCGACCGGCGCTCGATCGCCACGGGCGCCGTATTTGTAGGTGACTTCCATTGAAGCGGGAGCGATCTCGGCGTGGGCGGCTGGGCCTTTGGCGTGGATGGTCTGCGGGTGGTCCAAGTCTAAAGCCCAGAACGGAAGATCGATCCAGTGG
>JADFHU010000251.1 GCA_022567055.1 Planctomycetota bacterium | reverse complement strand
TGGATCTGGAACTCGAATCAGCTCATCGAGGCCTTCGTGGGATTCGGCGCCAAGGATGTGGTCATCGAGCACTCCCTCGACGGCGAGAACTGGACCGTTCTCGACGGCGTCGGGCCCTTGGCCCAGGCGACGGGTATCGATGGCTATGCCCACAACAATACCATCGATTTCGGTGGTGTCATGGCCCAGCATGTTCGCGTGACCGTCAACAGTGTTCAGGGGATTGCACCTCAGGCCAGCCTGAGTGAGGTACGCTTTTACTACATACCAACGTTTGCCACCAGGCCAAATCCGGAAACCGGCGCCACCGATGTGTCGCCCGACGTCACCTTAGCATGGGGTCGTGATGGACGGGAGGCGGGCAGCCACGATGTATACGTTGGGACCGACGCCGATAGTCTGTCCCTGGCCGGCAGTGTCAGCGAAAGCAGCTTCGACACGCTGGCCTTGGACCTGCAATTGGATCAGACCTATTCCTGGCGTGTGGATGAGGTCAATGAGGCCATGGCTCCGAGCATCTGGACTGGCGATGTCTGGAGCTTCACAACAGTCGAAGCCATCATCATCGACGACATGGAGAGCTATAAGGACGAGGAATTCCTCGAGATCTGGGCCACGTGGATCGACGGTTTTGACGATCCAGCCAATGGTTCCCTGGTGGGTGGCGCAGCAGGTATCCCGGAGACCGGCATAGTCCATGCCGGCAGTCAATCGCTTCCCATAGACTATGACAACCGCACCGCCTCGGTTTCAGAGGCGACGCGTACCTTCGATGCCCCGATGGATTGGACCGGGCATGGCGTTCAGAGCCTGGTGCTTTACCTCAATCGAGGGGCGGACAATACCGGTGGCGGCCAAGTGTATGTGAAGATCAACGACACCAAGGTGGTGTATGAGGGTGGCGCAGGCCTGCCCCCGGGATGGGATCTTTGGACCCAATGGACCATAGACCTCTCCGCCGTAGCGGATGCCGCGCGCGTCAGGAGCCTGACGATTGGCGTCGAAGGCGCGGGCGCAATGGGTGTGCTCTACGTGGATAGTATCCAACTCGTTGAGAACGCACCGACAGCGTCCCAGCCGCTAAGCTGGTTGGAGGCCGAATCGGGTACGATTACCGCACCGCTGCAGGTCTTCTCGGATAATCCCACTGCCTCCGCAGGTCAGCATATTGGCACGGTAGACGGCATTGGCGACGAGAACGGCAATCCTCCAGCCGATGGCGTTGCGACGTATAGCTTCGACGTCCCCGAGGACGGTGTGTACCGGCTTGCCATCCGTGTGATCATCACCGGTGGAAGCAACTCCTTCTGGCTCCGGGTCCCGGGCATGGCGACCAACACCACGAACCATGCCAGTGGCTGGGTGCGCTTCAGCGACATCCAAGACGGTGACACCTGGCACTGGAACGAGGTCGGCAGTAGTGACGATGGCGACAGTGTGGTGGAATTCACCCTCGCAGCGGGAACCCACACGCTCGCACGGCGCGAAGACGGCGCATTGCTCGATGCCATTGCGTTGATGCAGTAAGGTTGTCTAAACATTATTTACAAATGACGACTGATGGAAACCTGCTAATAAGAAGGGGTACTCCAGTTGATACCAGAGGTAAGATCTGGGAAACCGGAACTGGAAAGCAGGTTGGCAATTTATATCTGACTTTTGATGAATATTATTATCCATGCATTTATACCGGAACGGTCGAAAACCCCGGAGTCATGCTCTGGACTGCTTCCGAAGAAGTCAAATTGCGCCGCGGATATGATCAAACTTCTGAAGAAGCGAAAAAAGAGCTCGAAGCGTTCAGGAATTCCTGGTCCGACCTGGGGGGATGGAAAAAACGAAAGAAGGCCATCCGAGAGGGAATTCTTATGGGTGCAGGTCTGTCGACACTGCCCGAGAAGCACCCTCTCAATCCAAAGTACTCAAACAAGCGGACCTACGATGGTTACACCGTTGAAAGCGTCGCCTTTGAGAGTTCACCTGGATTCTATGTCACCGGTTCTCTGTACCGACCAACCGAATACAAAGGCAAACTGGCTGGTATTCTATGCCCACATGGGCACGGCGGTCGGTTTATTTCCAGCAGGCAATGCAGGTGTGCGGTATTTGCACGCATGGGAGCGGTGGCCTTCCAATACGACATGGTTGGCTATGGCGACTGGAAGGAAGCAGGGTGGGATCACAAGCGGGCACCGGAAGTGCTCAGGCTTCAGACATGGAACAGTATCCGGGCTCTGGACTTCCTGGAGTCTTTCCCGGAAGTTGATACGGCGAGGCTTGCTGTCACCGGCTGCTCCGGAGGTGGAACGTAGTCGTTCCTGCTGACTGCAATTGACGATAGGGTTGCAGTGAGTATTCCTGTATGTCAGTTTTCTTCTTACTTTTTCGGAGGATGGAATTGCGAAAGTGGTATGCCCATTCACAAGAACCGGAACCATAGTACCAGCAACGCCGAGATCGCAGCACTTGCCGCACCTCGTCCCCAACTTATTATTACCGATGGTGAGGACTGGACAAGGCATATGCCCGACATCGGGTTTCCTTATATCAAACAGGTTTATGAATTGTATGGTGCCGGTAATAAAGTCGGAAATGCTCATTTCGGAAATGAGGGGCATAATCACGGAACATCCAAGCGCATGGCTGCTTATCCTTTCCTGGCCGAGCACCTCGGATTGGACCTCGGCAAGGTTCAAGATGCCGAAGGGAATATCGACGAATCATTCGTAGTCGCGGAAAGGCGTTCGGACATGTTGGTCTTTGGAGCGGAAAACCCATACCCAATGGATGCTATAAAGCCAAACACTCTATTGCCGAAATAGAGGGAAGGCCAGTGAATAGACACCAGACGCGAACAAACTTTCCGTCTGCTGATTGAAGAAGCCGGTAGCAGAACTCAACATGCACACCCTACTGGAGACCTCATGAACCTACCCATTCGATTCCTTCTGGCCATGGCGCTGCTTTGTGGATCGCTATTGCCGTCGATCGCAGTCGCAAAAACCGGGTTGGGGCCCGACAGGCCTGACGGACAAACAACACAAAGACGGAAAAAACGCCCGCCAAATTGCCGACTGGCTGGAGAATAAGGCTTACGGTGACCAGCCCTTCTTCATGGCCTGCGGCATCCAAAAACCGCACATTCCTTGTCCTCGCGCCGGACAAATACTTCGCCATGTATCCGCCCGCGGAACTGAAGTTTACAGCGGCGTCAGTGGCGTTCTGGAAGCAGGCCCCGGAGATCGCCCGGACGAAACGCTACGAAGGATTCGGTTTCGAATTCGGCGTGGAGAACGATACGCTTCGCCGGGAATACATGCAGGCCTACCATGCCTGCATTTCCTTCATCGACGCGCAGATTGGCGTCGTCTTCGACGCGCTCAAACGCAGCGGACAGTGGGACGACACGATTGTCGTGCTCACCTCCGATCATGGCTATCTGCTGGGTGAAAAATTCATGTGGGGCAAGGTGATGCTGTTCGAAACTTGCAATCGAGTGCCGCTCGTGATCCGCGTCCCGGGCCAAACCCGCGCCGGCTCCTCCAGCCAAGGCCTCGTCGAACTCGTCGACCTGTTTCCGACACTTACGGAACTCTGCGACGTGACGCCTCCCGAGGAACTGCAGGGCCGAAGCATCGTCCCGATGCTCCGTGATGCGAATACCGCGGGAAAAGAAGTCGCCTATACCGTTGTCGTCCGAGGATCGAATCTCGGCAAAGCGATTCGTACGAATAAGTGGCACTTTACTCTGTGGCCGGATGACAGCGAAGAACTCTACAACCTGAAGGCCGATCCGAAAGAGGACAAGAACCTTGCAGTCTCTCCTGAGTATACCCAAACGATCAAGTCGATGCACAAGCTCCTTGAGCAAACAGAGTCCGCCGCAACGTCACGTCAACGATGAAGAACTGAAAAGGCATTTCATGAACTGGACTTCGACGCCTATGTATCGCCGTGCACTCTGTCACGACGTCCGACGGTTTCCAGTGAAAGTTCTCGCTACGTAGGCCCGGCTGGGGCCGGACCTAGGGGCTTAACGAGAGACGTGGTTTATGTGCGGGTACCCCTTTCTGAGGAAGCCGTAGAGTCGGTCAAGAATCGCGGCATGCTCTGGATCATTCGCGTAGTTGTAATAGCCTTCTTTGTCTTTTATGACGTTGTACAATTCTAGGCCGCCGGAGCCATTCTGTCCCCATTGCGTAAGACGCCAATCACCGTGACGAACGCTATAGCCCATGCCCACCGGACTTCGAACGACCTGCGTAAAGGCCGGCCTCTGCCAGCTTACGGAAGGATCCTCCACGATGGGCCTCAGGCTCTCGCCCCGCGGTTCGTGGGGCAGTTCGAGATTGCAGAGGTCGGCGAGCGAGGGGTAAAGATCGAGAAGTTCTACGACGGCTTCCGTCTCGGCGCCCATCCCTCCAGATTTGGGCACCCACATCACGAGGGGAACCCGCGCTCCGATATCAAATACGGTCACCTTGTTCCACCATCCGTGTTCGCCGAGGTGGTAGCCATGATCTCCCAATAGCACAATAATCGTGTTATCCCACAGTTTCAAACGATCCATCGCTTCGAGCACTTTTCCTACCTGAGCATCCACGAAGGTTGTACATGCATAGTAGGCCCGCTTGAACTCACGACGATCCTTGTCTGTGAAGGTCTCAAAGTTGTAAGCGTCAGGCAGCGCATACTTAAGAAGCGGCGTACGGCCGCTCGGGTCTTCCGCCAACGCCATCTCTTCCAGAGGATAGAGATCGAAATACGCCTTCGGAGCGACAAAGGGGTCGTGCGGCTTATGGAATCCGACCCCAATGAAGAACGGCTTGTCGCGATTCTCATCCAGGAGGCGGACGGCCTCAGCCGCGAGCATCCCATCCGCTTGAGCCTTGTCGCCACCTTCCGCAGCGCGCCATCGAGCCCATTTGACGGTGCCGTCGCCCAGCTTCCGGCCCTCGCCCTGGCGCCCGATATCCGGTTCCTTCCCCATCGCCTTGAAGTAGTGTTCGAATGACGCATCATCGCGAAAGAGGGTTTGCCTGCCTTCAGCATCCGTTCCCATATGAAACAACTTTCCCAGCCCGGCGGTGAAATAGCCGTTGTTGCGAAACAGTTGCGGCAACGTTACCAGGTCCGGCCACTTTTTGCGCAAGGCCACCCTATTGGATAGGATCGCAAGCTCGTCTGGACGCAAACCCGTTAGAAATGAGGAACGGCTGGGGTTGCAGACCGGGTACTGGCAATAGGCTGCGTTAAACTGCAGCCCCTTAGCGGCCAACCGATCGATATGGGGCGTGAGGATGCCGTCCACCTGATAGGTAGCCAACTCGGGTCTGAGGTCATCTATCGTTATGAAGAGGACATTCATCGGCTTCGCCGATGCGTAGACATCCGTGGCAATGACTCCAAGGATCAGGCATAGTGACATTGTGCAACACGCTAATCGAGTATACATGATAGCTTGGTCATCCCAAAGAACGGAAAGATTCTTGTGAATCAAATTTGCCCTGGCTCGATAGTTGAAGGGTGGATCGCCACGCTTAATCCACACCCTACGAGGGGTTATTTATTTGAGCGGGCGGCTTTTCGTTTGGCTCGTTTTTTGGCCTTGTCCCTGTCGACCGGCTCGCCGCCGAGGCGTTTGGGTTAGCCGCTGGCGGGCGGGGCCATTTGGTCGATCCAGTGATTATAAAGTTTTTCGATTTCGCGTGTCTTGGCGGGGTTTTCGTCGATGAGATTCTTGGATTCTGCCGGGTCGTCGGTGAGAATGACAACGATATTGGGTTGGTTGGAGGCGGAGGCGGTGAGGGTGGTCGCGAGGAGGCACGATAAGATTAGCTTAGTCTGCATGTTTGAGGTCCTGTTTTAGTGTTTAATTGATTCCCACCCGGGGAGGTGGATCGGGGGATGCCCCGCTTCAGAGAGATATCTGATTTAGCTAAGGGGACACGCCAAAATAACTTTACCATTTCTCATCTCAAAATCACGTCATCTTCAGCCGCTTCTCAATCGCGAATTCCTCGACGTAGAATAGCTACGCCTGCGGATTCGCTCAATCGAGCGCGACTGAATCTAACGCAATTTTGAGCGATAAATGTCAAATTTATTGTGGCGCGCCCCCTAACATTTCCCATATGAGCTTCGCCAAGCTACTTCGCATGGCATTCGAGCATTCACTCTACCCTCAACCGATTCTCCAAGCAACAGATTCCGCCTCCCCAAAGCCCCGCAATCATTGGTAAATGGCACCTCGGGCACAAGGAAAAGAAGTTCTACCCAACCCGTCGCGGCTTCGATTCCTACTATGGAATCCTCTATTCCAACGACATGCTTCCGATCCAAATCAGGCCAACGAAGACGTGGCAGTGTACCCGGTGGATCAACGAACAATCACGACGAGATACACCAAAAAAGCCATCGATTTCATCAATGGAAACGACGGAACGCCATTCTTTCTCTACCTGGCTCAAACGATGCCGCACACGCCTCTGGCCGTATCCGACAAACACTATACGCCAGATACCTCCGACGACTTATACCATGATGTGATACCTCATCATTGGCCTTGAGCAAGGCAGCCTTTTGTGCTAAAATCATGATTGGGTCGCTCAATTAGGTTAAACGTCCTTTTTAACCTTGAATGCTTAACCATTGAGACCCATGATATCAATACTAAGGCACGAAGGTACGACGATTATGAGATCTTGGCAACTCGCTCCGTAAGTTGCGCTAATTCTATTTGCAGAGGAGGAATGTAATGAACCCCGCAAGAAACGTCCTACTTAACGTACTTGTGCCGGCGGTCTGTCTGTGTGTTGCAGCCCCGGCGAGAGCGAAGCTCATCCAGCATCTTGATGCCTCCGTCGCAGGAAGTGTTGTGACCGATGCCGCCGGCGTGGTGACCCAATGGACCGACCTGTCTGGGGCCGACAACCACGCCACGCCTGGCGTGGGGGAAGTGATCTATCCCAGCACCATCGCGTTCCCGGGTGGGCCGGCCGGGTTGGATTTCGGGGAGACCCGAAATTCCCTGGTGCTGTTACCCAGTGCCGAGACCGGCTGGCTGGATGCTACTGCCGCCGCCAGCAGTGGTTTTGCCGTTCTTGTCGCGTTTAGGGCCAACGCTGTAGAAGGCACCGTCTGGAATGACGTGATCGGCAACTCGAGTCAAGTTGCTAACGGTTTCATGATGCGACACCATGGCGCCGACGGGCGCATCCAAGCCGCCCTGGATGGCACCATCAATACGGGTGCCGGTCCGGTCGAAGCCGGTGATACGATTATTTACGCGTTCAACTATGATGCGGCGACAGGCGCATACGATTTTTGGGTCTCCAAAAACGACAGCTCGGTGACCGGAACGAGAGCTGCTGGAGACTTTACCAGGGACGACCTTACCCTGGGTACGACGAGTAATGGCGGCCGCTTTTTTAGAGGGCTCGTCGGTGAGGTCTTGATCTTTGACTCGGCCCTGAGCCTGGCGGAATTTAACCAGATCAAGGAAGATCTGATATATAAGTGGATCACGCCCTCGGAGGAGAAGTCGGCTTTCTCCGCTCCCTCCCCTGGTGACGGATCCATGGACCTCCCTTTGAACGGTAATACGCTTT
>JADFHU010000250.1 GCA_022567055.1 Planctomycetota bacterium | reverse complement strand
ATGACAACCATCAATACCCCGCCGACGTCTTTCCGTTCGCCTATGGCGTCGAGAAGGATGTCTTTACCGACCGCAGCGATTCTATTCTCCGCCGCGCTGCGAAAACAGAGACTGTGCCGAAAGTCATGCACACGCAGTCGTCATCCGAATATTGGCACCGAGCCGGCTCGCTTGTCCACACCGACCCACTCGGGCAGCGCGACGCCAAAATTCCTGAACAAGTGCGTATTTACACATTTGGCGGGACACAGCACGGGGCAGGAACCGGTGTGCCACGACCTGGCGGATCGGGTCAATTGACACGCAATCCGTCCGATTACCGCCCCTTTATGCGGGCGCTGTTGTTGGCACTAGATCGTTGGGTGCGCGCAGACGCCCCGCCACCTCCCAGCGTCTATCCGAGAATCAAGGACGGCACACTCGTCGATTGGCGGCTCGGCGCCAGCGGCTGGAAGGGTCTGCCGGGCGTGATCTACCCGGGCATCATCCATCGTCCCGACTTTCTCGATCGGGGCCCGGAGTTTCTCACGAAACGGCGTATTTCACGGCAACCACCCCTGCTGGTCGGACAGTACGCCGTCAAAGTGCCCGCCTATGGGCCGGACAATAACGAGTTGGGTTGCTTGATGCTGCCCACGGTCGCGGTCCCCATCGCAACCTTCACAAGCTGGAACCTTCGAGCGCGCTCGACGGGCGCCGAGACGGAACTGCTCAGTCTCGCCGGCGGCTACGTCCCTTTCGCAACATCGGAGGATGCGTATCATCAGTCAGGTGACCCGCGACCGTCGTTGCGCCAACGGTACCGAAGCTTTGAAGCGTATCAAGCACGATTCCGCCAGCATGCCCGGCAGCTACTCCGACAAGGCTACGTGCTGGAAGAGGATCTCCCGCGTATGGAGATACTAGCTGCGGGACACGCCGAGTTATTTCGTGAATGAGCACTGTGCTTCAGTCAATTTGGTCGTAGGACAGGTTTTCAACCCGTCACTCACTCCAAGGAGATTCTCATGAGGACCGTTCCGTCCAGACGCCACTTCCTAAAATGCTCGACTGCGGCGATCGGTTTTTCGGTAGTGGGCAGCCTCTATCCGCGGGCAGCCACGTTTGCTGACGAGTCGTCGGAGATGGGGCGGCAGATCTACAAATCGCTTAAGTGGAATATGGTGCGCATGGATGGCTCGATCATCGAGAAATTCACGATGTTGAAAGAGCTTGGTTACGACGGCGTTGAACTCAATAGTCCCGACGACACCGACAAGAACGAGGCGGCCGCCGCAAGCCAACAGGTGGGTTTGCCAATTGAAGGAATCGTGAACGCAACGCACTGGCGCGTCCGGCATTCCGACCCCGATCCGGCAGTCCGCGCTCAAGCCCGCAAGAACATGCAAACCGCACTACGAGATGCCAAACGGGTGGGAGCGGACTCGGTCCTGCTGGTGCCCGGCAGGGTGACCGACCCGGAGAAGGAGAACCACGATCAGGTGTGGAGTCGGTCAATTGACGACATTCGCGTCCTGCTGCCGCTTGCCGAACGGCTCAAGGTTCGGATTCTTATCGAAAATGTCGGAAACGGCTTCTGCACGACGCCGGCTTTGTTTGCTCAATACCTCGATGAGATCAACAGTCCCTGGGTCGGCGCCCATTTCGACATCGGCAACCACATCTCGCAGGGACCGCCGGCCGAGTGGATTCGAGTCTTGGGATCTCGTATCCGGAAGCTTGATGTGAAGGACCGCATAAAAGGAAGTCGCGATCGGGTCTTGATTGGTGACGGCGACGCGGACTGGCCCGAGGTTCGCAAGGCTTTACGAGAAATTGGCTACCGTGGCTGGGCCGCCGCGGAAGTGCGTGGCGGAGACCGTGAGCGACTTGCGGAAGTTCTGCAGCGCATGAACCAAGTGCTGGGCAAGTCCGACGGTAAGCCTGCCCCGAACCTGCCCGGCGCCAATCCATGATCGCAACGGTAAACATCCCCTCATCATCAGTTGAGGGAAGGTAACCGGTCACGTGGTATGGGATTGAGAAGTAATGGCAAGGGTGGTTTGAACCGTAGAATATCGAACAAGGAACCGCAGAATGTCGAAGGGCAGTGAGTTTGATCTCGAAGAGCAGCTCCCAACTGAAAACTGACACCCCCAATGTAATGCTCATGGCAAGGGCAGATATCGTTAGTCTCTGTTGGGTCGTCATCCTTTCTCACAATCCTAAGGACGAGCAAACGAGTTTACGAGGTCAGCTCCATCCATCATTAGCCAGCCTTGGCGCCTGCGAAACTTGTCCTTTAGGTTTTATAACTGCGCTCGTCGAAGCCTGAGGGAGTTGGTAATCACGGAAACGGAGCTGAAACTCATTGCTGCCGCCGCTATCATGGGTGAGAGCAGCAGGCCAAAAAACGGATACAGCACGCCTGCCGCGACCGGAACACCGGCAGTGTTATAAAAGAAGGCAAAGAACAAGTTCTGCCTGATATTACGCATTGTCGCTTTGCTCAGTCGTCTGGCCCGGACAATCCCCCGTAAATCACCTTTGACTAAAGTGACTCCAGCACTTTCCATTGCCACATCGGCGCCTGTGCCCATGGCAATGCCGACTTGCGCCTGTGCCAGTGCCGGAGCATCGTTAATGCCATCACCCGCCATGGCCACAATACGCCCTTCTGCTTGGAGCTGCTTGATGACTTCGGCTTTTTGTTCGGGCAATACTTCGGCTTGAACGTGATCGATCTGCAGTTTGCGGGCAACCACTTCTGCGGTGGCACGGCTATCACCGGTGAGCATGACTATCTTGATACCTTCAGCATGCAAATCGCGGATGGCTGCCGGCGTTGATTCTTTGATGGGGTCCGCGACACCCATCAAACCCGCTGCTTTGCCGTTGATAGCAATCAACATGACCGTTTTGCCGTCGGCGCGTTGTCTATTCGCCTGTGACGGCAAGTCCCCAGCATCGATGCCCAGGCTTTCCAGTAGTTTTGTATTACCTAGCGCCACCGTATGTCCATCCACTTCACCCGTGACACCCTTGCCGGTAATGGATTGGAAGTTACCGGCCTTAACCAACTCAATCCCTTTCTCTTCCGCTCCCATGACAATCGCTGCTGCCAACGGATGTTCGCTGGCGCGCTCGAGGCTGGCGGCTAACCGTAGCACTTCATCTTCGGTAAACCCTTCTTCTGCCTGCACGGCGACCAGTTTCGGTTTGCCTTCCGTCAGTGTACCGGTCTTGTCCACTACCAGGACCTCGACCTTTTCCATGATCTCAAGCGCTTCGGCATTCCTTATCAATACTCCGGCCATAGCGCCACGGCCCGTTCCCACCATGATAGAAATAGGGGTCGCGAGCCCCAAAGCACAGGGACAGGCGATGATCAGTACCGCAACGGCACTCACAAGCGCATGCGCCAGGCGTGGCTCTGGTCCCACCCTCCACCAGACAACAAATGCGATCACGGCAACACCCACCACGGCGGGCACAAAATAGCCCGCCACCCTATCGGCCAGTCTTTGAATAGGGGCTCTTGACCGTTGTGCCTCAGCCACCATTTTGATGATCTGCGCAAGCAGGGTATCGGAGCCAACGTTTTCTGCCCGCATTAACACGCTACCTGTTCCATTCACCGTCGCACCGATCAGCTTGTCACCGGACAACTTCGCCACCGGAGTGGGCTCACCCGTGACCATGGATTCGTCCACATTGCTTTCACCTTCGATGACCGTACCGTCTACAGGCACTTTCTCGCCGGGTCGAACACGCAAGGTATCGCCGGGTTGTACCTGATCCAGGGGTATGTCTTCTTCCGTTCCGTCCGTTCGCACGATACGCGCCGTATTGGGGGCGAGTCCGAGCAACATCGCAATGGCCGCATGGGTTCGTGCGCGGGCACGCAATTCAAGGACTTGCCCCAGAAGCACCAGCGCCGTGATGACGGCGGCTGATTCAAAGTAGACACCTACCACACCCGCTTCCGTTTGCATGACGGGTGGGAAAATCTGAGGGATCAGTAAGGCCACGACGCTATAGAGCCAAGCCACTGAGACACCCAATGCAATCAATGTAAACATATTGAGATTCCAAGACTGGATGGATTGCCAGCCCCGAACAAAAAATGGCCATCCCCCCCACAACACAACCGGTGTTGCCAACGCAAACTCAATCCATTGAACCGTCTGCATGGAAAGTCCATCCGGTAATCCTGCAGGAAGCAAATCAGCCATCATCGCCAGAATAAACACCGGGAAAGCAAGCGCGGTGCTGACCCAAAGACGACGGCTCATGTAGATGAGTTCTTCGTTTTTTTCTTCAACTGTGACCGTCACCGGCTCGAGTGCCATGCCACACTTAAGACAATTGCCAGGATGATCCTGTACTACTTCAGGATGCATGGGACAGGTGTACTCGGTTTTAGTCGCAGGTAAAAGTACGCCCACTGACTCCAATGCCATGCCGCACTTGGGGCAACTACCAGGTCCCTGCTGTTGAATCCCTGAGTGCATAGGGCAGGTGTATGTGCTGGACGCGCCACCTGTTTCCTGAGGTGGGGTCTCCCTGTCCAGATATCGTTCTGGGTGCTCCCTGAACTTTTTCAGGCAATGTTCGCTGCAGAAATAAAAATGTCTGTCCGCATCATGGAAAGTGTATTTGGAATCACTCGACACCACCATGTCGCAGACCGGATCTCTGCGTTGCCATTTTTCTGCATTGGGTTCTGCACTCATGTCTCTGTCCTTCTTGTGAGCTAAGAGACCGACAAGAAATGGTTCTGGACTATCAGTAGTCCTGTCTATTGAATACCATACTTGATTTCCGTAATGCCTTTTCGACCTTCTTCAAGGCTTTGTACAAGTTATCCACATCGGTCGGGTCCAATACCGCTAGCTGAGCAAATTCTATACTGGCCTTCACCAAACGAAATCCCGGACTATAAATAGCTGGCTCATTCGAACTGGCACGTAGTTTCTTAGCTCTATCAGCAAGTTTGTTTAATTCAGGCTTCCAATTCTTCATGGGCTTGGTGGCTTGTGGTCTTTGACGCCCCGATTGAACTGGCTCAAGGCTTTCGATGATACGTTGATTTTGTTTGGCTCGAAGATAGGTTTCTTTTAACCTCTGTCTGGTGCCGCCACCAAAAGTGACATTATATGTTTGAAAAAGGCCATCGTACACAATTGTCCCTTTAAAAGGCAATAGAACAGTCTGTATATATAGAGGGAGATGGGAACGATGGATCAGCTCCTCGAATCCTTGATAAAGCCCTAGTACGGCATATACATTATCGCTTTTTATTAGAACTGCGTATCGCTTCAAGAATCGTTCGACATGAAAGTCTCCTTTGATATAGTTTTTCCAGTTCGATACAATTGCGAGGTTGTCCTTCGAAAACTTCTGAGGATTTTCTTGAACAAAGGCATCAATCAGTGTTTTATCTTTATAAAGAGCCATCCGAACTTCATGTTTTTCTTCAGCAGAACAACTTGCGTAGTTTTCGAGACTGTCTACGTCGGCAAGAATATGGAGTCTTTGATTTACAAAATATTGCAGTGCCCACATCAACTCCAAAAACAGTTCCGCATCTTGTTCAGATAGTTTCATAACAGGCCTGCTCCTTATATGGGGACAGTAACCGGGTAGGCCATAGGGCCTTTCGGCCCCAGCCCCCATTAACGGACCGGCAAGAAATAACTTGGACTTTTGGATGCCCAATTGCACCCCATCTTCGATCGCTTCTCAATCGCAAGATCCTCGCAGTAGAACAGCTACGCCTGTGGTTTCGCTCAATCGGGCGCGACCAAATATAGGGCACACTTGAACCCCAAATTGTCCAAGTTATTTATTGCCGATCCCTAAGAACCGAGTCCGGAGAAGGAGTCAGACTCTGGAATGACCACCCCATTCTGTACGTGGTTCCGCCACAAGCGGGGTACGTCAAAGTCTCCACATCGTCACCAGGTCTAAAGGACACCTGGCAGTTATACGGCGTTCTTCCCGACAGCAGCAGTTCTGGCCCATTCACCGCTGACCGCCGACAGCACCAGCCCCGGCTGGACCACTGCATCGATCAAGAAGTGAGCCGCTATGCAGGGAGCTAAGCTGCGATCACCAAGCGCATAGACCACGGCTAGTGCCGCGCCGATAATACCGGTGGCGACCGCCGCTGTTAAAGCAACGTGGACACTCCCCTTGATCAAGCCCCAGAGGGCATGGGCGACCCCAAAGACCAACGCGGAGGCTATGATCTGAAGAGGCACGATGCCGCCAGCCTGCATAACGCCGTCCATGACGATGCGCCGGAAAAACGCCTCCTCAACAACAGCCGCACCAACAGCAGCCCACAGTGAGAGCCCCTTCAGGAACGAGATTTCCCGCCAGGTCTGCCCCACCCGTGGGAAATTCTTCATCGTGAAAGCGATACAGCCTGTCGCAAGGAGGAAGGCCAAAAGCCAAGCGGCGGGTGTACCAGTAACGCCCGACTCGAAGCCGAGTGGGTAGAGGAATGAGTCTCCGCGGAGGTAGTCAATCATTGGAACGCTCAAGACGGCAGCAGCGACACCAAAAAGGATTGTGGTGGTTATTCGTGGATCTCGTCGCTTCATTTTTTGTCTTGCATCCTCAGTTTTCTACATTTGGCTCTGCACTCATGTCTGCCATTTGTATTCGTCCCTTGGTAGCGACCGCAAAGGTAGGCGACGGGAGCCAAGCGCCGATGATGTTCATGTTTCACTTCGAGCGAAACGGCTGGCTCCCGTTCGCTAGACCGACGTTGTTGGCCTTCTCAGCTTCCGAACCAGTATCTCGGCTAACAAACCTGTTCTATACAAAAAAAGTCTTTACCATGGGTAGCAGCACGAGAGTTACAACTAAATGCCCGCCATAAACTAGAAATATGGCGATGAGTGCGTTGATCGCATCATCGCTAAAGAAATAACCCATCAAGCCCAGAAAAATAGCGATATTGAGGTAGGACGCAATCCCGCCAATTAGGACACCTAGGGTGTCACCCACAGCCCCGGCGACCAAGGCAACTGCAACTAATTGCAGCACTTTTGCAAAAAATGGGTCAAAGGGATAGCCGAACAGACTGCACAATCCCAACCCCAACATCATCACCCCGGTATACAGGATTGTCTTGCCAACAACAATGATCAACATCCCTTGGAGCGGATTGTCATAAGCCGTTTTACTGAGAAATACAACATCGATCATCATGATCACAAGCGCTAGGCCAACGCAGGCCAGTGGGATATAGACATCTTTGATCTTGCTGGTGTTTTCATTCATTTCTATTCTGTTTCTCCTCGGGGGCCAATTAGCACTCCAATGCGAAGCTGTGGGGCCGCGAGGCACAAGCGGTCCCGTGCAGGCGGCAGGTTGTATCTGTGTCATTTGTCAGTTGAATTTAAGTCTTGGCTGTTAAAACTACTGGGGAGTGAAGTGTGTTGAAGATGCTCCGCTACCTCCAACAGAACCAGATATCCCAATTAAGAAACCAAATTCGTACCATCTTCCGTTGTTGTTAATTTCGTACATGCTCACGTTCGGATTGAACAAACTAACAACGAACATAATGGGGCCAATCATTCCGTGCCAGACGCCCGCCCAAAAGCCAACCGGATTCGCATCTGGTAATTTATA
>JADFHU010000249.1 GCA_022567055.1 Planctomycetota bacterium | reverse complement strand
GCCCCGCTGGATGCGTGGCTTCTCAGACTATTGATTCAGTGCTTGCCGCGAGAACACACGCTTGGCACCATCACAACTGTTGCGTGAAGTGCTGGCGCGACATGGCGCCACGCTCCTAGTTGGTTGAACTTCAGCGTTTCTTCATGAGACGAACAAGCCATGACACCAGTCAAAACTATCTCGCGCCGCAAGTTTATGCGATCGTCAGCACAGGCCGTCTCCGCATTGGCCCTGCCCGCCCTTGTTGACGCAAGAGTGCTGGGAAACAGCGCGCTTGCGCCAAGCAACCGAATCACTGTCGGATGCATTGGCGTAGGCGGCCACGGCACAGCTGTCAATCTCAAAGGCTTCCTGGCCCAGTCAGACGCCCAGGTGGTGGCGGTCTGCGATGTCGACAGCCAGCGTATGGAAAACGCACGACGCCTCGTGAACGACCACTACGCTAATCAGGACTGCGTCGCGACCAAGGACTTCAGAGACATCATCGGGCGCCAGGACATCGATGCGGTGATGATCTCGACCCCGGATCACTGGCACACGCCCATTTCCCTCATGGCCGCCAGAGCGGGCAAGGACATTTGCTGCGAGAAACCCACGCTCACGATCCAGGAAGGACGCATACTGGTCGACACCATCCAGCGCTACGGTCGCGTGTTTCAGACATCCACAGAGGATCGCTCCCTCTTCGTCTATCATCGCCTGGCCGAATTGGTGCGCAACGGACGCATCGGCAAGCTCCACACCATCGAGGTAGAGTTGCCTCATCAACCCAATGGCCCCGGTGACCCGACCCCCATGCCCATCCCGCCCGAACTCGACTACGCAATGTGGCTGGGACCGGCGCCCTACGCCCCCTACAATAAGGACCGCGTACACTTTAACTTCCGCTGGATCTGGGATTACTCCGGTGGGATCATCACCGACTGGGGCACCCACCTCTTCGACACGGCCCAATGGGCCAACGACAGCGAACACAGTGGCCCCATCGAGATCGATGCCAAGGGCACCTTCTGGGACACGGGACTGTACAACACCCCCAAGGAGTACGCCGTCGAATACACCTATGCCAACGGCGTCAAGATGTTCGTCAAAGACGGTACACCGAGTATCCGGTTTGCGGGGACGGAAGGATGGGTCGGCAATCGCGGCTGGATCGGGCCGCTGCAAGCCTCAGACGCAAAGATCCTCAACTCCGTCATCGGTCCCAATGAAACGAGGCTCTTCACCTGCCCGGGGGGCGAGCACCGCAATTTCCTCGACTGTGTCAAATCCCGCAAGGACCCTTACTTTTCCGTTGAAATCGGCCATCGGGTCTCCACCGTCTGTCACCTGGCCAACATTTCCCTCCTGCTGGGGCGCAAGCTGACATGGGACCCGGTCAAAGAGATCTTTCCCGACGACGATCAGGCCATACGCATGACTCGCCGAACGATGCGTGCACCATGGCATCTGTAGCCGAGTTACTCGAATTTCTTAGACGCTCTAATAAAACCGTCGTGTCGGCCCGAGGCCGAGCGAAGCGGACATCTGCAAGGCGGCCGAAGCAGGCGATGTGAGCATCGTCGATGGAGGCCAACGCCGCAGAAGGCCGCTGCAGCCGGCCGAAGCCAGCAGGGTTTTGTTAGTGTGTCTTAATACGGATGTCTTTGAATTCCGTCCACATCGGCTTGCCCGCGTGCAACTGCACGGCCAGTATGCCTTCCAGCACGGCTCTATTCGGATCGTTGTCCGTGAAGTCCAAGATCAGCCGGTTGTTCATATAGTGTTGAATGTGATTGCCCTTGGCGACAATCACCACATCGTTCCAGCCGTCCAGCTTGAAGAGCTGTTTGAATCCCGCCTGATCAATCAGCGCATCACCCAGTTGCTTCTTGCCGTCGGCGCCCCACACGACCTTCTGGCCGACCAGGCAGATGCGACCGCCTCGGCCCCCTTCGTTATAGATAAATCCGGATACGCTCGGCAGCGTCTCTTCGTTACGAATCTCATGCTGATAACCACGGACGACCCATTTATTCCGCACTTTACCCTCCGTGATGTGTTTCGATCGATACTGAATGCCCGAATTGTTTGTGGCGTTGCAGCGAAACGAGAGTCGCAATTCGAAATCCTTGAACACGCCCTCCTGACAGATCAGAAAGGTGTTGCCCTTGGCGGCATTCTCGGCCGTGGTTTCCCCATGAATGACGCCGTCCCGCACCGACCACAACCTGGGATCACCATCCCAGCCCGTCAGATCCTTGCCGTTGAACAGGCTTTTCATATCTGCCGGCTCGTCAGGAGCGGTCTGCAGACGGTCAGCAGCGCAGGCAAGAAGGGCAAACAAGACCAACAGGGCGACAACAATCGGCGTCTTATCTCGAATCATGGCGTTCTCCTGAGTGAGTGAGAGGAAATCTGCTTTCAGTCTATATACGTTGGCGATTATAACCATGAGAAAGAACAATTCAATCCTGCAAAGGAATCTCGTTCACGGTGTAGTACGCTTTTTTGTGCAGGAGGTTTTCATTTTCTTTTGACTTCATTTTCGCGAGGTCGAAATCATGGATATGGCTCTCCTGGATCCTGTCGAGCGTGAGGTGGACCTGGAGACCATCCGCGGAGACGCTTGCGCTTGTCACCGTGGGGGTGGTGTGGTCGACTTCCGGACTACCGTAAAACCCGGCGTAGATGTGGCAATAGGTGGTGATGTTATAGGTGTCCGGCCGAACGGCCACATTCGGGTCCACGGGCTTGGTGAAGTTCAGTAAGAAGCCGTCTTTCCTGATATTTATTTCTTCCAATTCGAAAGGAACAAGGCCGGTCCAGTCCAGGCGCTCCAGGGCGAACGGTTTCGTGCCGCGTACCGGCCATTGACGGTTGGTGGTGAAACCGCCGGTGATCAACTGGCCTTGGGGCGAAAACTCCACGTTCATGATCCCGGTGGAAAAGCCCTCTCGAAACGGATAGCAGGCGCCCTGCCAGACACCGTTGATTTTCTCCGTGGTGGCCCGCATCACGATGCTCAGGGTGTAATCTCCGACAAAGATCTGGTTTTCGAACGGACCGAATTTCCCTTGGGTCTTGTTGACCTTGAAACCGGTGATCGACCGCCCCATTTTGATGTAGGGGAAAAGGATGGCGGGCGGAACGAACTCTTTCACGCGTCTTTTCTCGATCAAAATCCGGGACTGGGAATCAGGCTCGACGCTCGGAGCATCCATGTTTTCGACAAACGGGTACCAGTTATAACTGGCCGGGTGGCCTAGAAACCCGCCCGGCTTGAGGTGTTTAAGCGAACACGCCCCATTCCAGGGCCCCTGACTTTCAAAACAGAACATCACCCCTTCGGCATTCGGCCCTACGCCACCCGGACTGCGCAAGCCGCTACAGATCGGGATCATTTTCCCTTCCGGCGTCACTTTCACCGCCCACCCCCGAAATACATTCCTGGAGTAATAGGAGCTGCTTAGACCCAGGGCGACCCAGATATTGCCTTCTCCATCGGGTTTTGAGCCAAAGGCGAATTCATGCCCTTCGGCGTAGCCCCAATTGTTCGTCAGGGTATCAAAGCGGTCGGCCTCTCCATCATGGTCGGTGTCGGAAAGCCGGGTGACTTCTCCTCCTTGAGTGATGACGATATCTCCTCTGTCATATGCGACGCCAAAGATTTGATCCTGCCCGCTGGCAAACAGATGAAACGACGGCTGTGGGGGTTGGTCGAACGCACCGTCGATAAAGTAGACGTCCCCTCTTCTTGTTCCGGCGATCAGGCGTCCATCGGGGTGGATGTCGAAACACCCTATCCGGAGAGGCACTTCGGGCGGGATCGGGATGTCGATCAGTTGGTAATACTTTGCTTCTTCCTCTGCCGTGTCCCACATCGCTCCGAGGTCCTCGGCGGCGAAGGAAGGTGCTGTTAGAAGCAGAACCATCCCTAGCATGACCTCAAAGGGAATGAGCTTGCGCCTACCCCCTATACGCAAATCATGGCATGTCAAGGAAATCACTTTCCGCATATCGATCTACCAATGGTATGCTATGATGAGATTTGCCTTCCCTTCGGGAAGGGATAAAGGAATGAGCAATTCAGCAGGTTCACCCTCCCGAATGATGCCCTGATGAGCACTGACAATTCGGAGGTTGAGTCCGTCGATCAAATAAGTGTTGTCTGGTTTTTCGACGATGACACTCCCTGAACCCGCTCTGAAATAGAATTGTTCCTGCGCCCGGTCCGACTCAAAGGTAAAAGTGCGTTTGAAATACACTTTGCCCGATTCATCCAAAACGTCTTCGAAAAAATCCTCCACGTTGATGTCGCCATAGCGGTACATGAAAGTAGGCCGCTTGTGCCCATCGAGGAAATAGCCCCGATACTGATAACCGTGGTCGTGGGGAAAAAGATAATCGCTTTTCCTCTTGTAGGGCCAGTTGTCTTCCATGGATCCGAGACGGTGAAAGGGAATGCCCGCGGGAAAGGGGATCCGGTCACCCCCCCGGGCCGACCAACTGCCGTGATTGATATTCGCGAAGTCACCTCTCCAGAGAAAACGAAGACTCATCTGCTCGGAATCGAAAGCCAGGCTCACCCCCTCGGGATAGCCGACCGCGATCCCCCGATAACCCGCCGGTCCCCGGCCCCGGCACATCACCGCCACCTCGGTGACCCGAAGCTCTCTGGATTGTCGCGACAGGCCCTTGGGATTACGGGCCCGGCTCCCATCTTTCAGATAAACCCACAGCGCTTCGATCTGTTTCCCGGTATCGCCACCCAGGATATCCGGGCGGAGCGACGTTCCGTCGGGCCAGTAGGTGGGCATGATGACCGTCTGATGGAAGCGGGCAGGTTGCAACATATAGAGATGGAACCAATTCTTCTTGATCCGCTGGGTGGTATGAATCAACTCAAGCGCTCCGGCCCCGCCCGATTTCTGACCGTTGAAATCATGGCAGGCGATGCAACTGAATCCGTCCGTTCCTACCATTTCGTGGCCGGCATTCCTGAAGGCCTTTACATCGGTCACTTCGGGAATGGGGACCTCCTCCAGCGCATCCACCTTTTCAAACAGGTCCACCAGGTGCCCCACGTTGATTTCGCCGAACAGGGGCATGCTAGCGTTCAGATAGAACCGCTGTCTGCCGCCTCTCAGCATGACTTCCCCGAGCCACGCCTTGTTGAGTTTGGCTCCGATATGGGTCAGCGGAGGCGGAATTCGCCCCTGATTACCCAGTTCCGGTTTGGCGCCAACAAAGTAATGGTCTCGTTCCGGCATCACGCCGCCCAGTCCAACTCGTTCGTGACAGGCGATACAGTTGAAGGTGACGAGGGTTTTGGTGACTGTCTCGGCGTCGCTCAACTGCATGGTTTCCATTCTTGGCAGGACAGCAGTGAGTAGCTTGTGTTGCTCGTCATTCAAATTGTAATTTGGCCAGGGTCCCTTCCGGCCGCTTAGACAACCCTTAGCGGCATTCAGTTCCGAAAGAGCTATCGAGCCCCCGGAATCGATCTTGATGTCATCATGGCATTTTCCGCAGCCCAATTTTCTGAAATAATGTTCGCCGGTTTCCACCAAAACGCCTCTCACTGGATAAGGCCTATAAGGCTCGATGGGCGTATTGGAGATCGACAGTAGAGAAGAAGGAATAGCCTGCCGCTTGAAGGAATCACCTTCCATCTCGAAACTCAATCGCGGTTCCTTCCCGGCATGAATGTAGGTGAACCTGATTTTGTTCCAACCGGCCTCCAGTCGGGCGTTGCCACTCACTTTCTTTACACCCCGCCGGTTGCTTGGTACCAGACTGACAACCTCTTTATCATCAATCCACAACGTCCCCCCGTTCATCTCCAGGAAAAACCTGTATACCCCTTCTTTGCCAATACGCAAGAAACCTTCGAAGTCTAGCGCAGAATTCTTGTTTAAAGTATCGAAGTTCATCAAATCGAAATCCTCGGTATGACCCGAGCGTTCCTTTTCCACCTCGGCATCGAGTCCTTCCCAGACGCGGCCGCGAAGGAGGGTATACCGGAGCCGGGCCGGAACTTTCGTTTCCCTGAGCAGATAGTGAGCAATTCTCTCCACGTCGCGTCTCTGCAAGCGCATGTCGGGCATGCGACCGGAAGGCCGGGTGTCGTGAGGCCTGCGAATAAAATCGATCAGACTGGTCACGTTGTATTTCTGTTCCAGCGCCCCCAATGGCACGGACGCTTCCTTAAGCAATTCTTCCCCTTTTTCATTTCTCGGTGAATGACAGGCGACGCAACCCACCGAATGAAAAAGTGTCTCGCCCAGCTCCGCCGCGACGGTGTCGGGCGACTCTAAGCCAAAATCAGGCCCCTTATTTAAGGACACTAGAAAATGAGTGATCGCTTCCGCTGCCTGTTTTTTCTCTTGAACATCCAGATGAGCCATCACATCAGGCATCGTGCCGCCCGGATTGATGTCATGCGGGGCCTGGATATATTTTTCCAGGTAATACGGATTCAGTCGCGAACCGACTCCCGACAGTCTCGGTGCCCTTTTTGAGGTGGCGGCGAATGAAGATCGTGATTCATGGCAGGCCGTGCAATTCAGTTCCTCAAGCAGCACCAGGCCCTTCAACTTCTGCTCCAGCCGGCTGGCTTCAAGTCCCGGCAGCGTGACAGCCCCGTGGGATCGCGTGGCGATAAAAACCACGGAAATAATCAGAGCAGGCCAATACTTAGAGTCAGTCATCATCCTTCCATCGGTAGTTCATGACCGGCAACGACACAGTCTCCATGCATTCTCGATAAGCAAAGATCGAACCATGACGCCGACTTTACAGGCTGGAGTGAGTCCTTGCCAACATCAATTCGTCAAGCTGTGAAAAGACCTTACTTTTGCCACCAATTTCAGAATCCCGCGTAATAAAAACCACCCTTTGATCGACGTGGAATACAGAAAAGGGTAGCATCAGTCTACTGAGTTGGGTTTCAGGAAGGCCGGGCGTTGCAACAGATCTGCTGGCAAGACATTATTGAGGAGCATGGGCGTGTGGTCTGGAAGATTGCCTACCGATTACTGGGCAATGAGGCGGATGCGGCGGATTGTTTTCAAGATGCCTTCTTGGCGGCCGTCAAGATGTCGCGCAGAGAGAAGATTCGCAACGTACCCGCTCTGATGGTCCGCTTGGCTACTACCCGTGCCATCGATCGACTACGCCAACGCACCCGGGAAAATCGAGCCAAACAGATGAGCGAGTATCCCCCGGCCACCCACGATAGGCAGACGCCTGTACAAATGGCCCAGCAGCAGGAGATGCTCGAAGCCCTGAGAATCGCTCTCGGCCGACTACCGGAGACGCAATCCGAGGCATTTTGCCTGAAACACTTCCAGGACATGAGCCAAAAGCAGATCGGCCAAGCCATGGGAATTACCGCCAATGCCGCCGGCGTATTGGTGCACCGGGCACGGATTCGCCTGGAAGAGATATTAACCCCCAGCCTAGAAAATCTCACCGAGGTTCGATGATGGACAAGCCAAATAGCGTCGATAAAACCATTGCTACTCTCAAGAATCTTCCGGTTCCCCAAGCACCCTCGGCGGAGTTGGTCGACAAGAATCGGTCGCAGCTCCGGCAACTCGAGACGGCGAATCTCGATCGGCGATTAACTTATTTCACCTGGTACGGCATTCTTCCGTTTCCGGGAAAGAAGTGGC
>JADFHU010000248.1 GCA_022567055.1 Planctomycetota bacterium | reverse complement strand
AGGACGTGCACGACAATAAGTTACCGAATTATCCGCTCAGATTTAGGTTGGATTTGGTCGTGATCGATTGAGCGAAGCCGGAGGCGTAGTGTGCCTACGTTGAGGCTTTCGCGATTGAGGAACGGCCTAATACGACCTGAAGATGAGATGGAGAAGCGGTAAGTTATTGTTGTGCGGGTCCTAAGAGCCAATGGAGTCCCTGCCATGAAGAGTGAAGCGTTCCAACGATTGAGAAAGTGTGCACGATTCATTCTGGTATTGTTTGTTTTCACCTTGAGCGTCCAGACCGCCGAGGCGAAGGCCCGCGTCTTTCGTGCCGGAGCCGCGACGAGCAACATTACACCGCCTTTGGATGAACCGATTGTCGGAAACTGGAGCCAACCACCGGCTCAGCACGTCCACGACGAACTGCACGCAAGATGCCTGGTCTTGGATGACGGGACTACCAGACTGGCTCTTGTCCTGGTTGACAATGTCGGCATTCCCCGTGAGGTCTATGATGCGGCCAAGGTGATTATTCAAGACAAAACAGGCATTCCTGCCGCGCATGTGCTATGCGCGGCCACGCACACGCACTCTTCGATTAGCGCCCGAGGCAGGTGCAAGGTCATGCCCAGCGAATCCTTGAGTGACTATCAGCTATTTGTGGGTCAACGGATAGCCGACGGTGTTCGCCGCGCAGTCAACCACCTCGAGCCGGCCCGAATCGGCTGGGGACGAGGAACTGAGCCGAATGAGGTCTTTAACCGTCGGTACTTCATGAAGCCCGGCACCCCCACCCCCAATCCCTTTGGCGGGACGGACCAGGTCGTCATGAATCCTGGCCGGGGAAATCCGGATATCCTCAGGGCCGCCGGTCCCACGGATCCCGCAGTTCCATTCCTTGCGATCCAGACTCGCGCCGGGCGCCCCCTGGCCTTATTGGCCAATTACGCTTTGCACTATGTGGGTCCTCGAAGCGGCGCCACAATTTCTGCCGATTACTTTGGTGTCTTTGCGGACCGCGTACAACAGTTGCTGGGAGCCGATCGGCTCGATCCACCCTTTGTAGGGATGCTAAGCAACGGTGCAAGCGGCGACATCAACAATATCAACTGGCTCAAGAAGCACCACCACCAAGCCGCGCCCTATGAGCAGATGAACAAGGTGGCCCAAGAGGTCGCTCAGACAGTCTATCAAGCGTACCAAACCCTTTCATTTCACGATTGGGTGGAGCTTGGGGTCCGGCAAACAGAGCTGACTCTGGCCGTTCGAAAACCAACGCCCGAAGAAGTGGAGCGGGCTCAGGTGATCCTCGACAGACCTGACGAGGCAAAGTCCTATCACTCACGGGAAAAGGTCTATGCACAGCGAACGATGTTGTTACACGAGTCCCCGGACGAGGTAGACATTATTCTACAAGCATTTCGCATCGGCGATCTCGGGGTTTGCGCCATTCCGTTTGAGGTCTTTGTAGAGATTGGCCTGGAATTAAAGCAAAGGAGTCCCTGGTCTCAGACGATGGTTGTGTCTCATGCAAACGGGAGTTACGGTTATTTGCCGACCGAACAGCAGCACCAGTGGGGCGGGTATGAAACCTGGATGGGAACCTGCAATGTAGAGGTTCGCGCGGCGTCGAAGATTGTGAGCGATCTCTTGACTTCGCTCAACTGGCTCAAGACCTCCTTGCCCTCGAGGTCGTCGATGCGGTGATGATGGCGTCATGCGAATCGAGCAACGACGCCATGGCACTCCCCTCGAAGTTGGCTAAGGGACCGGCAAGAAAACAGCGGCTTCCGTGGTACAATCCTGGCTGCGATAGCAGCATTGTTAAAGAACCACGAAATAACTTGGACTTTTGAATGCCCAATTGCACCCCATCTTTGATCGCTTCTCAATCGCGACATCCGCGACGTAGAACAGCTACGCCTGTGGTATCGCTAAGAAGGCTTGGAAGGGACAGTCTTTTAAAAGACTGTCCCCCATCCTTGTTTCTTCCAAATATGGGCCACACTTGGACCCCAAATTGTCCAACTTATTTATTGCCGATCCCATAACAAGGTACACGCACG
The DNA here is from genome assembly GCA_022567055.1 of Planctomycetota bacterium. GTDB lineage: Bacteria > Planctomycetota > Phycisphaerae > Sedimentisphaerales > Anaerobacaceae > JAIPFM01. The sequence goes on along the minus strand of JADFHU010000248.1, from coordinate 5,617 downwards.
TGGACTCACAGGTTCATCCGGGTCAGACATCCGCGGGCCGCTTCGCTCAACCGGCCCTGCGGCGACCGAGAGGCCGCTTCGAGTTGATCCTGAATCACCTGTTTCTCCTTGAAGTGCTCCATGGCGTAAAGCCGCGTGAGGGCATGGGACGCGCCACGACGAACGGATGCCGCCTCACTGGAAAGGGCAAGTATGAGCTTCCTGATGGCATCGGGAAGCAGCAGCCCCTTGCGCAGGATGGCGTCTGCGGGACTCCTGTCGCTGACGGCATCGAATTCTACGATGAGCTGGACCGCATCGAGATGATCTGGCAGGGCCAGCCCGTGGATCTGAGCATACATGGTGACGTAGTCATGCAGAAGACGTAGCCAACGATGGTCTCTCCGGAAGGCATTGAATGAAAGTTCGGCGTAGGACAGTTTGACGGGACGCCCCGCCTCATCGCGATAGAGCTGGCGACTCCCGTGGCGATAGATCGAGACGGCATCTTGGAGTGCTGCGAGCAGAGCACTTCCCGTGAATCCCTGAAACTTGATGCCGTCTGTCGCTGTTGCGACGTCCCCGAAGTCTCGGTCGGCGACCGTCCGCGTCAGTCCATCCTGGTGATGGGCGATGACGGGTGTTCCTCCGGCATGGGCCTCCTGCTGACTGATCCCACAGGGTTCTCCGATGTCTCCGCCCGAGGGCATGACAAAAAACTGGCTGCCCAAGTAGAGATTGCGGTAGAGCGAGGGAGGCAGCGTCCCTTCGGGAAAGTAGGCGAAGCGTCCCTGAAAGTCGGGCCGCTGGGCTATGCGTTGCAGATGGGCGTCAAATCGGCGTCCGTCGCCACTATCCTCGACCCGGCCACAGATGACGAACTGCACCTCTTCATTCGTAGACAGAAAGTGTTCCAGCAGGGTACATCCCCTCATATTCCAGGCTTCACAGTGGAAATCCAAGTGTCCCTCTCTCGGATACACCTTCCAGTCGACCAGCAGTTCGAAACCCTTTTGGCGACAGATGCGGTGCAGCATGCCGAAGATGATGTGATGTTGTCCCGGTTCGTCGGGGCGAAGTCGGATGTGCGGATCCTCTTGTAGATGCGCCTTGGCCGTCTGTTTGATGTGCGTATATTTGAGAAAGAGCCGTTTCGAGGCGGCGGGGCTATAGGTCTCCAGCAGGCTCTTCTTGCTGCCAAACCAGAAACGCTGGCGCGCAGCCATATTGAATCCGTTGCGCCTGCCGAAGAAGCGGCCCGCCTGTGCCTTCTCTCGGAAGAGGTGGGCATGGCCGAAGAGCCAAGGCTCATCCAGAATGCGTTGCCGCATGGCCCGACTGACGGTGCCGATAAAAGCGGAGGTCTTCAGCATGATGTGGGTAAGGTCGATGTCACGACCCGTTTGACTGTAGGGATCGAGTAGGAGGGCGAACTGCATGGTGGGATCGAAATCGAGCACGGCGCAGTAGTAGAACCACTTGAGGGGATCGCTCTCCGCCAGCACAATGCTGTAAGCAGGATGGGGATTGTGCATCATGCTCAGGGTTTCGGTCCCTTTGAAATGCGGATCATCACGGAAAGTGGGCTGATGCCTCAGGTAGGCAGGGATGAGCCAGGTCGGCCATTCATTGGTCTGAATGATGGTGGGATAATAGTTAAAGGCGCGCAGGGCCTGCAAGGCGGACTGTGCGAACAAGCGGGCCCGGCGCAGCTTGTCCTCCGCCGTTTCACCCCCATAGGGTCGGTCGAAGTAGGTTCCGTTTTCCAGGTAGATCACCTCGACCCGGGACCGCTTGCCGTGACTGATCCGATTGAGTTTGGCGCGCAGGAAATTGACCACATCGGATGACTCTCCCGGGTGTGTGCTCCGGTTGTTTTCGTCGAATCGCGGGAAGGTCACGGTATAGCTGTGGCCTTCGTATTTGGGAGCAAACTGGCTGAAGATATGGTCGCGATTGCACTCATAGAGGGGCGTGACAATCACCACGTGGAAACCCATCTCGCTCAACACGTCGGCCATGTCGGTCGTGTACAAACCCACGCCACCCGAACTGCCGCTGAATTTAGACTCCGGCGAGACCATGGCAATGGTGCCGATGTTAATGGAGTGGAGAATATCGGCCGCTGCCAGGCGGACCCGAATCTCCCCTTGGCGACTCTTCCGGACGGCGATTCGCATCAGATAGTCAATGATGACCTCTCGTCGCTGAGCGTCCTCCTCGCTGATCTCAGCCAACACCGTCGCCAAGTCGGCGATGCCCAGTTTCCGCCTCTTGTCGATCCAGGTGACCACCGTCACAAACAACTCTATGAAGCGCCGTAACCTGCTTTTTCCTGGTTGCGAGGCGTGCCGGAAGGCCGATCCGATATAACTGTGCCGGACGCGGTCCGTCTTGCCATAACGGAAATAGCGGAGAAATGAATCAATGAGCAGGGGCGGTTCATCGACGGCGTGATCTCGATTGATGAGTTCATACACGTGAGAAGAGACCGGTGACAAGACACCGCCGAAGCCGAGGTGCGCGAGTTCCTCTCCCGACCAGTAAGATCTTTCACCTCTGCCTCTTCGACCCTCGGCATTGTTGTAGCGCTCCCGGATCTCGTAGACAAGATCCGCTTGGATCTCATCGAGTAAGTCACCCGTCGCCGCCTGCTTGAGGGCGAAGTTAAACTCACGAGCCACTGCCTGTTGACCTTCATGGTGGGGATTGGGAAAATTGAAGACACAGAGAAAGGATTGGCCTCCATGCGTTCGTAGGAAAGCGGCGATACGCCCGTTGTGGGTCTCAATCGGGGTCAAGGCCCCTTCGGTCAACGCGCTATGCTCATCGGCAAACGCAAAGAGACTTCTCAGATAGACCCCAAAGCCCCTCAGCAAGGGATACCGATCCATGATCTCTCGCTTCGCGCCCGATTCGCCGGGCCAGGGATGCTGGAAGCGATTGTTGACCCAGTGCTTCCAGCATTCGAGATAGGCCTGATCGAATCTGTCTCGGAGGGACCCCTCTTCCTCTCCCGGTAATCGGCTGATATGGTACATGAGAGGGCCATAGCTGCTGAAGACCAGAAAGGCCGCTGCCGGCCAAATCATGTTCTGGTAGTTGCTCGCCGGGGCCTCTTCGTCGTGGCTGTTAAACAGGGAGATCGTCTGGCCGCCAAACTCGTTGATGACTCGGCTCAAGTAGCGCAGATTGTCATTGAGGCCCAAGGCTTCGTGGATGGATTCCCCCGTGCGGATGTTTTCCAGATTCTTGATCAGGGAGTTATAGGGAACGGCACCGCTCTGTAACATCCGAGCTTCGTTGCCGTGCCACTGCTCAACATAGACCACCGGCACGGCGGCATTCTTCTTCTGCGTGCGATAGTGGAGATAGAGCAGAGGGATGTTTGGCTGCGAACTGCCGCGCAGATCCACAGGTTCAAAACCCGGCACGGTGACCTCTCCGAACAAGCGAGCCGTGGCGGAGAGGTCGGGACGAATCGGGAAGACCGTGTCATAGCCGTGCCCCACATCGATGCGCAAACCAAAACCCAAGGCAGCCAATCCCTCGGCAATCTGCGCGAGATGCTGAACGTTGGCAAAATCGCGCATATTCACCATGAAGCTGTCATACCACTGATCCCATTCTCCGTCCCAGCCGGCCCGCCGGGTCAATCGACGGTCTTCCTCCAAAATATAGACAGGAAAATGGTAGGGATAGTCATGTCGCGCCCGGGAAAAATGGGAGAGCGCGCAGAGAATGACCTTCATGCCGAGTCTGTCCGCCTCCGCTTTCAGATCGAGCAGGCCTTCGATCCCGCCCATGTCACGGCGAACGGTCCAACCGTCAGAGACCGAAAACACGGAGGGATCCGGTCCCGCCTCGCCTGGCCAGCCCAACTCCAGCGCGCCCAAGGGATAGATGCGTGTATAGCCTTCGGCCTTGATACCTGCCAACTGCTCGGCGATCGTTCGAAAGGTCCCGTAGACATACCTCCCCCAATCATCGCGGAGGGGCCTCTGTTGATCGTCCAAGCATAGATTGAAGGTGTCCGCATAGAAACTGAGAATGCGCTCTCCCCTCTCGTCGGGGATGAATTTGAGCAATCCATTGGAGGCCTTGTCGGACACCTCGCTCTTCCAACTCTTGCCTTGATCCTCCGATATCTGGACCGAATAGTGGATCCAACCCTTTCGAGCGGGAAACGCGCCCCGAAACACGATTCGACTGCCCTGGCTCCCCTGCTTGACGGGCTCCATCATGACCGGTCGTTTACGGTGCCCGTTGATCGACCACTGCATTCTCGCCCGCACGTGGCCTGCGTTGATCCGAGGGCGCTTGTGCACGGTCACCTGTACCCGAGCCGTTTCCGTGCGCAGCACACACCGGTTGATGCGGCTGGCGGGAAAGCTCGCAGGACGCTCGGTCAGCAGATCCTCCAGGATCTTGTTCACACGCAGACAGATCGATCGGCTCATCCCACGGTCGGGATGGAACCAGTAATAGAGACCGGCATAGAGCAGGCGAATGGATTCCTCGGCGTTGTCCTTGCTCTGAATCTTCTCAACCAATGCGTCTATCGCTGCCTGCGCAGTAGAGACATCGCTGGAGGTCAGGTTGCGAGCCAGCGAGAGCAAGGGGGGATCCTTCTGATAGAGCTTCACTCTCTCCAGATAGGGCCCTATGAAGCGGCCATGATCATAGAAGATCTCCGTCCGCGTATCGCGATGGGTGATGGCATGACAGGCGGCAGGAGAGGCCATCGCATCCAGGACTCGGGATCTACAGATGCGAATGCATTTTCGCGTGCTTCTGCCCAACGCATAGATGAACACGATCGATTCCGGATCGGGGACAAACGCGCTGAAGCGCGTCGCCGGGGCGACGACATCCCGACTGAGCATGTGCTCCTGCGCAAACTGCGTTTGCAGTCGGCCCACTTCCTCCTTGATCTTACGTTTCACGTGAAGTGGATCGTTCCTGACTCGCCTTAGCAGCGTGCAGGCGCCAAAGGCCTGACAACTCACCCAGGTCCAGAACCGTTCCAGCAGCAATATCTCAACCCGATGTGAGAGGACATCCGACCAGAGACGCAACTCGCCATTGTCCTTACGCCGCTCGCATTCCTCCAGCGTGGCCGCGCAGATGCGTGCCTGGCCCGCAAGAAACCGGAGGGAATGATGCATGATCTCTCCGATATGGGCGTCGGGTCGTGTCGCATGAAACAGAGTCCGCTCCAACAAGCCTATCAGGAAAAGCCGTCGGACTTCCTTCTGACCGGGGTCAAAGCGTAGCAAATCCCGATCCAGCAGGATCTCCTGGGGGGCCAATCGCACCAACTCGTCGAGTGACTCCACGAGACGAACGTTGAGCGTCCTGCCCAACAAATCCCGATAGCCGTCGGTTGCAAAGGAAGAGAGATGACATAGGGTCTGATTCAACGTGCTGGTGAAATAACGCACCTGATTGGGACCCAGTATCTGGCCCAGACCGGGACCGCGGACATCACACTTCCCCTTTTCGTCGATAGTTAGCGAGGTGAGGCAGTCCATCGTCAATCGTCCCTGGGAGGCGCACGCGTTCGTTGGAGAACGGACCCAAAGTCACTCCAGCGCCATTCTAAGCGGGCATGTCACTTGTCGCCACTTACAATGGC